>NZ_CAXGPO010000022.1:0-45157 GCF_964011655.1 uncultured Spongiibacter sp.
CCTGCCGATGGCTCATCCGCCAGAAGACGACGAGCAAGAAAGCGAATAATTCGCGCGGTATTATTGAGGTTCATTCTTGCTTTTTGAACGACCCAACTCAGGTGAGCGGGCAATACTTGTTCACCTGAACCTTAATAGTGAGGATGAGCGTGAAGACGCCGACGAATTTGTTCAGCTCGTTACCTCGGCGGGCGGTGATCCCGTTGCGTTCATTACGGGGCAGCGTCAGCATCCCGACCCCCGATCTTTCGTTGGGTCGGGAAAGCTCGCGGAAATTCGTCAAGCTCTGCAAGACCACGACGGCGAGCTGGTACTGTTTAACCATGCGCTGTCGCCAAGCCAAGAGCGAAATATTGAGCGCGAACTTCAGTGTCGCGTTCTCGACCGTACCGGTCTGATTCTGGATATTTTCGCCCAGCGAGCCCGTACCCACGAAGGTAAACTCCAAGTCGAACTCGCTCAGCTCGAGCACATGTCTACTCGCCTGATTCGTGGCTGGACTCACCTTGAGCGGCAGAAGGGCGGTATCGGTCTGCGCGGCCCGGGTGAAACCCAGCTTGAAACCGACCGTCGCCTACTGCGTGCACGTATCAAAAGCATTCAATCGCGCTTATCGAAGGTTCGGCGTCAGCGAGACCAGGCGCGCCGGGCGCGGCAGCGCGCCGATATTCCTGCGGTATCCCTGGTCGGCTACACCAATGCGGGCAAGTCCACTTTGTTCAATGTGCTCACTGAGTCAAAGGTCTACGCCGCGGATCAGTTGTTCGCCACCCTGGATCCTACGCTGCGTCGCATTCAAGTCGACGATGTGGGGCCGGTCGTGCTGGCAGATACGGTGGGTTTTATCCGCCACTTGCCGCATAAGCTGGTGGAGGCTTTTCGTGCAACGCTGGAAGAGGCGACGCTGGCGGATTTGTTGGTTCACGTGGTCGACTGTGCAGACCCGGAGCGCAGTGACAATGTCCGGCAAGTAAAGAATGTATTGGAAGAGATTGGTGCCGACAGCATTCCTGTGCTGGAGGTGTATAACAAAACCGATCTATTGGGTACAACGCCGCGTATCGAAAGAAACGAGCACGGTGATGTGACACGGGTGTGGCTGTCGGCGCAGCGCCAGCAAGGGCTGGAGCTGTTGGGTGACGCGCTGGCAGAAATTCTCAGTGGCGATATCGTGGAGCCAGAGCTTGTGCTCAATGCCAGCGACGGCCGCTTGCGTGCCAGGCTCTATCAACTCAATGCGATTCAGTCTGAACAGCTCGACGAAGCGGGGCGCTTTCACCTGAAATTGCGCTTACCGTCGGTCGATTGGCAACGTTTTTTAGCCGCTGAGTCGCTGAGCGAAGCGTCGCTCAACATCCAGCAAAGCAGTGACGAAATGTCGTCTACACGGCGTTAGCAGGGCAGGGTAAATCTGCTAGACTGCCCCTCTAATCAACAGCTTGGCGTCTTAATCTGCCATTGGCTTTCTTCGGAAAGCGGGCAATGACATACGGACAGGAGAAAACTATGGCCTGGAATGAACCGGGTGGTGGTCGCGATAACGACCCTTGGGGTGGCAAAAATCAAGGGCCGCCGGACTTAGACGAGGCGCTGAAAAAGTTGCAAGAGCGGCTCAATAGCCTCTTCGGTGGTGGCAGTGGTGGCCAGGGTGGAAATGGCGGCGGCGTAAAACTGGGAATGGGCAGCATTGGTGCCCTCGCGGTGTTGGCCGTTGCAGTGTGGGCGCTATTTGGTTTTTATCAGGTAGACCAGCAAGAGCGCGCGGTGGTGTTGCGCCTGGGTGTCTACCAACAAACGGTGATGCCGGGTTTGCGTTGGGCGCCGCCGATTATCGACGATGTGAATATTATTAACGTCACCAAGGTTCGTGCGGCCGCGAGTCGCGGGCAAATGCTGACTGAGGACGAAAATATTGTCGATATTTCAGTCTCTGTGCAGTACACCGTTTCGGATCCCGCTAACTTTTTGCTGAAAGTGAAGCGTCCTGAATTGAGCTTGGAACACGCGCTGGAAAGTGCGCTCCGCCACGTGGTGGGTAGCTCGAAAATGGATCAGGTGATCACTGAAGGGCGTGAGCAGGTCGCCATTGAAACGCAGGCTCGTATGCAGAACTACCTCACTGCCTACCAAAGCGGCATCCAGGTGGCGAAAGTGAATATCGAAGACGCTCAGCCGCCGTCGCAAGTGCAGGACGCGTTTGACGATGTAACGCGGGCGAAGGAAGACCGTGAGCGACTCAAGAACGAGGCCGAGGCCTATGCCAACGGCATCATCCCCGAGGCGCGTGGTGCGGCACAACGTCAACTCGAAGAAGCTCAGGCATACAAAGAGCAAGTCATTGCCAAGGCCGAGGGTGAGGCCCAGCGCTTTAGCGAGTTGGTGGCAGAGTACAAGAAGTCACCAAAGGTAACTCGTGAGCGCTTGTACATTGATGCTTTGCAGGCGCTCTACGCAGATTCAAGCAAGGTGATGGTCGACGTAGAGGGTGGCAACAATATGATGTATCTGCCCTTAGACAAGTTGGCCAACCAGCGTGCGGCCTCTCGTCCGATGCGTGACCAAGAGGTGGATATTCGCCAGCTGACCGACAAGGTTGTAGAGCAGTTGCGCCGGGACAGTCAGTTTAGCCGCCGGGAGGGACGTTGATCATGGCAAATCGTCAATTTACGGTATTACTGTTAGCGCTGGCGGTATTGGTCGTTGGCTATAACTCCCTGTTTATTGTCAAGGAAACCGAGCGAGCGGTAATGCTCAAGTTCGGTGAGATTGTCGACCCAGATGTGGCGGTCGGTTTAGGTGTTAAAACCCCGTTTGTGCACGTGGTGCGCAAATTTGAGCGTCGGATCTTAACCTTGGATGCGCCAACCCAGCGTTTTCTCACGAATGAGAAGAAGCCCTTGGACGTAGACTTCTATGCCAAGTGGCGTGTTGCCGACACGGAAACGTTTTACACCGCCACCAACGGCGAGGAAATTCGCGCCGAGGGTCTGCTGGCTCAACGTATCAACACCGGCCTGCGGAATAAATTCGGTGAGCGCACCTTCCACGAGGTGGTGTCCGGTGAGCGCGACATGCTGATGACGGATCTGACCTCTGAGCTGAACAAGATCACGATGGCGGAATTCGGGATCGAGTTGGTCGATGTCAGGGTGAAGCGTATCGACCTGCCTTCACAGGTAAGTCAGTCGGTATTTGATCGGATGAAGTCAGAGCGTGAGCGCGAGGCACGCGAGCAGCGCTCAACAGGGCGCGAGCTGGCCGAGAAAATTCGCGCCACAGCGGACCGCGAGCGCACCATCATTGCAGCCAACGCCTACCGCGATGCGGAAGTCATTCGCGGTGAGGGTGACGCCCAGGCGGCACAAATTTACTCGTCTGCCTACAATGCCGACCCCGAGTTTTATGCCTTCGTCCGCAGCCTTACTGCGTACAAAGCGTCATTCTCTGGTGATGGCGACCTGCTGGTACTGGACAGTGACAGCGAATTCTTCCGCTATCTGAGAAAGGGCAGCGTAAAGTAATGTGACTAGTTGGCAGCGGCGCGTCGAATGCGCCCTGCCAATGCCGCCATTGGCGGCGATTGTGGTATCATCCGCGAATCCGGGCAGGGGACATGCAAGCAGCACGTTTCCTGGCGCGGATTTTTTGTTTTTAGCGGGTGGGATCAATGTGGCAGGAATTGGCAGTGGCCCTCAGCTTAGTGCTGATCATTGAAGGCATTTTGCCCTTTCTGAGTCCTGACCGCTGGCGCATGCTGGCCTATCGCATGGCTGATTTAGACAGCCGTTCTGTTAGGTGGGTGGGCCTGCTGAGTATGGTGACCGGCCTGCTAATGCTGAGCGTCTTGCGCTGACTTCAAGAGATTGTGGATTTATGACCCTGGTTGATCGTTGGCTGCTCCCGGATGGAGTGGAAGAACTGCTGCCTGAACAGGCTCAGCAGGTAGAGAGCCTGCGCCGCAAACTGCTAGACCTATACCAGCGTTGGGGCTACGAGTTGATCGTTCCGCCCATGTTGGAATACACCGAGTCACTGCTGGTTGGCTTGGGCAGCGACATTGACCTGATGACCTTCCGGGTCACCGATCAGCTGACCGGTCGGCTGATGGGGCTGCGCGCAGACATTACCCCCCAGGCGGCGCGTATTGATGCCCACAGCTTAAAACGTGAAGGCCCGGTGCGTCTCTGTTATGCGGGCAGTGTGCTGCACACCCGGCCGAAGAAGCCACTGGCTTCGCGCTCGCCGATCCAGCTCGGTGCAGAGTTATACGGCGA
Source organism: uncultured Spongiibacter sp. (assembly GCF_964011655.1). Lineage (NCBI taxonomy): Bacteria > Pseudomonadati > Pseudomonadota > Gammaproteobacteria > Cellvibrionales > Spongiibacteraceae > Spongiibacter > uncultured Spongiibacter sp. The sequence continues at coordinate 4,275 of NZ_CAXGPO010000022.1, forward strand.
CAACAGTCAGGCCAGTGACCTGGAAATTATTTGTCTGATGCTGGAAACGCTGCACGTTGCCGGCCTCAGCGAGTTGACCTTAGATATCGGTCACGTGGCGGTCTATCAGGCGGTGGTCGATGCCGCTGGTCTCAGTGACGAGCAAGAGCAGCGCTATTTCGACATATTACAGCGCAAGGCCGTTGCCGAATTAGGGACCTTTATTGATGAGCTGGCGGTCGATGGCGAAACGGCTAGACAGCTGAGTGGCCTGAATGCCCTGCACGGCGGCGATGATGTATTGCAACGCGGCCTTGAATTGTTCGCCAATATTCCGGCTGCGGTTGACGCTATCCACGCTCTGCAGTCGTTGCAGCAGCGCCTCATGGCGCGCATGCCGTCCCTCAGTTTCTACTTCGACTTGGCCGAACTCCGAGGTTTCCACTATCACACCGGTTTGGTGTTTTCGGCGCTGGTGAGTGAGCACGGACAGGCGCTGGCCTCCGGTGGTCGCTATGACGATATTGGCAAGGTATTTGGTCGCGCGCGCTCGGCTATCGGTTTTAGTCTTGATCTAAAAGCCCTGCTGTCACTGGTTGCGGCACCGGCTGAAGTGAAGGGAATTTTCGCGGCGCACAGCGACTCGGCTGAGCAGTGGCAAGCAATACAGCAGCTGCGAGACGCGGGCGAAAAGGTCGTCGCGGGTTTGCCGGGGCAGCAGCCTAGCGAAGCGTGTGATCGCCAATTAATTGAACAGAACGGCCAGTGGCAAGTACAGCCACTGGGTTAAGTCACAACCTGTTATCCAGAGATGCGGATATGAGTAAGAATGTAGTGGTATTGGGCACCCAGTGGGGTGATGAAGGCAAAGGCAAGATCGTCGATCTGCTGACGGATCAGGCCAATGCGGTCGCCCGGTTTCAGGGTGGCCATAACGCCGGCCATACTCTGGTTATTGACGGTGAGAAAACCGTTCTTCACTTGATTCCATCAGGTATCTTGCGCGAAGGCGTCACCTGCCTGATTGGCAACGGTGTGGTGCTGTCGCCAGAAGCCCTGCTCAAAGAAATGGCCGAGCTCGAAGAGCGTGGTGTACCAGTTCGCGAGCGCCTGCGTTTAAGCCCCGCTTGCCCGCTGATTCTCCCTTATCACATCGCTTTGGATAATGCCCGCGAGATAGCACGTGGCGCTGCCAAGATTGGTACGACCGGCCGCGGTATCGGCCCGGCTTACGAAGATAAAGTGGCGCGCCGAGGCTTGCGCCTGGGTGATGTATTTAATGCCGAGCGCTTCGCCGAAAAGCTGAAAGAAGTGATGGAGTATCACAACTTTACTCTGACGCAGTACTACAAGGCAGAGGCGGTTGATTATCAAAAAACCTTGAAAGAAGCCCTGCAAATGGCTGAGCAGCTTCGCCCGATGGTTGTCGATGTTACCAGTGCCTTGCACGCCTACCGCGAAGAGGGCGCCAACATCTTGTTTGAAGGTGCTCAGGGATCATTGCTGGATATCGACCACGGTACCTACCCCTTTGTCACCTCGTCCAATACCACCGCGGGCGGCACGGCGACCGGTAGTGGTTTTGGTCCGCTGTATTTGGATTACGTGCTGGGTATCACCAAGGCCTATACCACGCGTGTGGGCAGTGGTCCGTTCCCGACGGAATTGTCCGACAGTGTGGGCGAGCACCTGGCCAAGCAGGGGCATGAATTTGGTGCAACCACCGGTCGTGCCCGCCGCTGTGGTTGGTTTGATGCGGTCGCCCTGCGTCAATCAGTGCGCATCAACAGTGTAACCGGCTTGTGCCTGACGAAGCTGGATGTGCTCGACGGCCTGGATATCGTGAAGGTATGCGTGGACTATCGCAATGCTGCGGGCGAGTCGATTTCTGCGCCATTTGATTGTGAGGACTACGATCAAATCACGCCAGTGTATGAGGAACTGCCGGGCTGGTCTGAGTCGACAGTGGGTGCCAAGTCGCTGGATGAGCTGCCCGACAATGCCCGCGCCTATATCAAGCGCATTGAGGCGTTGTTGAATGTGCCCATCGATATCGTGTCCACCGGCCCAGACCGCGTTGAAACTATCGTACTGCGCCACCCCTTCGCCTAAGTAAGCGGCGGCGATCTCAGGCTTTGCTGCCAAGATCGAGTGATAAAAAAAGGCCATGCATTGCTGCATGGCCTTTTTTGTTTCCGGGGTCGTTAGCTTAGAACGCCCACTGTGTGCGGATAGCAAAGCTGTCTATATTGTCAGCAACCTCGCCTTTATCGTTCTGGATCGCGCCGCCGTCCAGGTCGTAGCTGCGGCTGTAATCAAACAGCACGCGCATGTTGCGGCTCAGATACCAGTTCAAGCCCAGGGTAAAGCGCTTGGCTTCGCCGCCACTGATATTGTCATCTTCCAGATCAATTTGATCAAAGCGTGCAGCGACTTCCAATGCGCCCCAATCGCCGGTGCTGGCATTGAATGGCGTGTTCACATTGAAGTACTTAAATTCGCCTTCAGACGCTTTGTAGCGGCGTTGACCACCAAAGATACTGTAGCCGAGTTGCACGTAGTGCGCGGAAAAGCTCAGGTCGTCGCCACTGTCACGGCTAACATTGTTCGCTGCAATCTCACTTTGTACCGACCACGCACCGTGCATGGCGGCAAATTCGAAAACGCCTATCTCGACCTTGTCCATGTCGGCAACGCTGGCGTTCACGGGCTTAAGGTCAGAGAAGTTAGTGGTTTTATATGAGAACGAGGGGCTCTTGCCATTCGCCAAACCGTCGTCGCTGGTTTTGCGCAGGCCATAAGATGCACCCACGTGGACAACGGTATTGTCATTCAGAACCGGGGCGAAGCTGGCGCGCGCGCCGAAACCGTGGCCTTCATCGGCATCATTGTTAGAAATGCCGTCGCCGAACAAACCGGCTTTAGCGTGCCAGTTGCTGCCACCGCTGGCTGCTGTGATGCCAATGGCGCGGTCAAAGTAGGGCGTGGTGAGTGCAGCAACCAGTGAGCGCTCGGTGAACATTATGTCGTTAGAGCTTTCTTCTACTTCCATGCTGACCGCATGCTTTTGGTTACCGACAGTCAGTGTGATGGGGGCAGAGGTCAGCTTGTAACTCAGGTTGGCGTCTTTAACGCTGACCTTATTGCCCGCGAAGTCACTTTCCAATACGTACTTCCAGCGACCGTTCAGTTTGCCTTTAGCGTAGAGACGAGCGCGGCGGATTTGTGTGCCGTCAATTGCATCTTCCTGGTTGGCGAACGCTTCGTGGTCGTGTGTGGCGTAGTCGGCGTGCAGGCGACCGCCAATTTGTATGCTGGCTTGCTTGTCCGCACTTTCAATCTTCAGGCCTTTGCTGCCCATGCTGACGGTCGCTTGCTGTTGTGCGCGTCGCGCTTGTTCGGCCTGCAGTGATTGCGCTTCCTCGGCACTGATAATGCCTTTTTCTTGTAGAAGCTTCAGTAGGGCGGAGTCCTGCTGGTTATCGGCGAAGGCGTGGCTGGTTACAAGGCAGGCTGCAATTGATGCGCTGCATGCTAAAGAAGAGATCGTTTTCATTGTTTAGGCACCCAAAATGAAAGAAGTGGCACTTATGTTACAAACCGGCGACAAGTGTATTTCTGTTTTATGACATTTTTATGACTTGCAGGTGGCATTACTCCCTGTTTTTTGCCAGGCAGGGGCTCGCTGAGCCCCTGCGTTGTTCTCTAAGGTCTTGTTATTCAAATACAAATTAGCTTCTTATGGCGGCTTTGTCTAAAAAATAAGCAAAAAACACCGGCTGAAACATTTTCGTCATAGTTTATTCACTGAGTTGTCACTTTGCCTGCCTAACATACGCCTCAACGACAACAAGCTATGCCCTATTTAAAAGGTTCCGGAGATAAGTTCCCATGAAAAAGCTTTTCGCAATGACAGCAATGGCCTCAGCGATGGCGCTGGTAGGCTGTGGTGGCGGCGGTGATATTAATATCAACGCCCAAAACAACTCTGTAGACAACAGCACCGGGAATGGTGGTGGTACGCCTTCCAATGCCTGTGCGTCTTACAGCGATAACGGCGTAACCCAGCAAGGCAGCCTGGACGGTGTGAACTGCATCTACGGTCCTGACTTCGTGAGCCTGACCAACCCGATCGAAACGCCTGCCGGCAACCCGGTTGTATTTGCCAAGCTGAGCAACGGCGGTGTGCACATCTTCCGCGATAGCCTGGTAGTGGGTAAAAACTACGATAACGATGCAGACTTGAATGCAGCAGGCATCACCAAGGGTGGTGACGGTGCAAGCATTCAGATCGAAGCTGGCACTACGTTGGCCTTCCAGTCTAGCGACGATTACATGGTGATTAACCGCGGTTCACAAATCATCGCAGAAGGCGAGATGAACGCGCCCATCACTATCACGTCAGTGTCAGATGCTGTGGAAGATTCCGTTGGCGCTGAGGACGTGCAACAGTGGGGCGGTTTGATCATTAACGGCTTCGGTGTCACCAATAAGTGTTCTTACACCGGCTCTTTTGCGAACAACAACTTGGCGACCAGTGACTGTCACGTTGCTGCAGAAGGTAAAGCGGGCGCTGGCCAAACGCATTACGGCGGTGACAACAACGAAGATAGCTCGGGTACGCTGGAATACTTCATTGTTAAGCACACCGGTTTCGAAGTTGAGGAAGACAACGAGCTGAACGGCATTTCTTTCAACGCTGTTGGATCGGGCACCACGGTTGATTACCTGCAAGCCTACTCAACTTACGACGACGGCATCGAGTTCTTTGGTGGTGCGGTAAACGTGGGTCACTACATCGGCATGTACGTGCGTGACGACTCTATCGATATCGATGAAGGCTACCGCGGCACGATCGACTACGCACTGGTTATTCAGTCTGAGAACGATGGCAACCGCTGTGTAGAGTCTGACGGTATCGGCAGCTACTCAAGCAAAGACCAGGCAACCATTGATGACTTCATCGCTCGCGGCTTGAACTCGCAAGCAACCATCAAGAACCTGACTTGTATCGTATCCGCGACAGAGGTGAGTGGTCAGCCAAACGGTACTGGTACCCATGATCCCGGTCAGGGCATGCGTATTCGTGAAGCGCATTTCCCAACTATCCAAAATGCCTTGATCACCACCGCTTACAAAGGCGATGTGAAGCTGGCGGATGACGACTACAACTACTGTGTGCGCATCGATAACGAAGGCCTGAAAGCGGCTCAAGATGGCGATCTGAAAATTGAGAGCAGCATAATTGCTTGTCAGGATCTGACCGACGGTGATGATCTGCCCAACGGCACCACACAGCTGCAGTTCTTGCAGGCCAGCAACGACACATACCAGTCGCTGGAAGCGGGTGAAGATCCCACTGCAGATGCGAATGCCAATCTGGAAATCCTGAAAGGCTTCTACTCGCTGCCACTGGCCGACATGAAAGTGAATGGTGCTGCCCCAACAGTAACACCCGCTGATGGTCGTGCCTTCATCGGCGCAGTCACCGAAGACGATGACTGGACTGCGGGTTGGGCCTACGGCTTGGACCCCGCTAACCGCGGCCAAGGCCTGTGGTTCGAATAAGCGAACGCAGAGTCTAACGCCAGAGCCGTAAAACAGAGGGCGCCTTACGGCGCCCTTTCTGTTGAAGACAGGTCAAATACGAGTAGGTCTTTACTGATGAAAAAGCAGATGATTAAAAAAGGGTTGCTGCCGGCATTTAGCCTGAGCGCTCTTAGCCTCGCCGTTTCGGCGGTGGCGCAAGAGGCCGACAGCGACCTCAGTTTTAACAAGCCACTGGAAGAAGTGGTTGTTGTTGGCCGCCTGAAGAGCACCGCCGAAAACCTGGTGATTGAACGGCTGGAGCAAGAAGTCGCGGTGGATTTTCTCGGGGCTGAGGCGATTGGTCGTATCGGTGATTCAACCGTTGCTGCCGCGCTGCGCCGCGTGCCCGGTGTTACCTTAATTGATGACAAGTTTGTTTTTGTCCGCGGTTTGGGTGAGCGTTACTCAAGCACCTTGTTAAACGGTGCAGTGGTTCCCTCTCCAGACCTGACGCGCAGTGTTATTCCGCTGGATATTTTCCCAACGTCCATCGTTGAGAGCCTGGCGGTTCAGAAGGTGCATTCTTCTGATATGCCGGCCGCTTTTGGTGGTGGTAATGTGGACATACGCACTAAAGGTATTCCCAGTGATCTGGTGTTTAGCCTTGAGATTGGCACGGACTACAACAGTGCCTCCGACGGCCGGCTGCTGACCTACAAAGGCGGCAGTGACGATATTTATGGCAACGACGATGGCACGCGAGCGCTTTCTTACAAGCTCAAGCAAGCCCTGCGTCAATACGGCGGTAGCCTTGATCGCAACGATATTCTCGCCGATATGCGCCAGTCAAACCCCAATGCAACACTGGCCGATGCTGAACAGCTCAACCGTGAGTTGGCGTTGAACCTATATCGCAATATCGATATTTACGAAACTGATGACGACGATAACTTCTCTGCTGAAGTTAACGCCGGTAACCGTTTCTATCTTGGCGATGCCGAAGAGATTGAGTTTGGCGTGTTGGCTGGGCTGTCCTATGACCGCAGCTGGCGCAATAAGTCGTCGGAAGTGCGTTCGGTATCTGACGAGGACGAAGCCGAGTTCAAAAACGAGACGACGCAGAACACATCGATTGCTGCCAACCTGAATTTTGGTTTGCGCTTGAACGAAGATCACTCGCTGGAAACAACCAGCCTTTATCTTCGCAACACCGATGACAAAACCTCAGTCACCGATAGTTATGACAACGATCAGCCTGTGGGCGGGGACATCTCGGACCGTCAGTTCAGAATTCGTTTTGAACAGCGCGAGCTGGTGGTGAACCAAATTCGCGGTGAACATACTTTCGGTGAGTTGAGTCGCGAGCAGTTGGGCTGGGATCAGTTGGCCTTTGCCGAAGGCTTGAGCTTTAACTGGTTCTACTCCGACAGTGAATCGACAACTGAGATCCCCAACGAAGTTGCGGTGCAGACACGTCATGTAGAAGGCCCGAATGGCAGCACCACCGTTGCCGCAAACGCGACGGCTGCCGACTACCGTTTTACCGATCTCCAGGATGAAGTTGAGAGCTACGGTTGGGAAGTGAAAATGCCGTTCTCCAGCATGGATTGGAAAGTTGAGCTGAGCGGTGGTAACGAGTATTGGGAAAAGGCGCGTACCTATCGCCAGACCCAGTTCGGCCTGGGCTCAGTGGACGCATCGGATGCAGTGCGCAGCGGCCCACTGGATCGCGTCTACAGTGACGCGAATATTCTCGACCCCAACAATGGCTATCAAATCCAGGTGGCTGGCAGTAACTCCGAAAGTTACATTGCCGCCAACCGCGTCGATGCCTACTACGGTAAGCTCGACGTTACCTGGCAGGATACCTGGCGCGTTGTTGCTGGTTTGCGCTACGAAGACTATCAGCAGGTGGGTTTGACCTGGGATCCGCTCGACTTTGACGGTATTCCTGTCGTGAGCAATGAGTCCGGTGGTCAGCAAGCGATCATCGACGAGCTCGAAAATGCCGTCTTCACCGACGACGATACCTTCGCTTCGCTCGCGGCAACGTACATGCTGCCCGGCTTCTGGGCCGAGGACTTCCAGCTGCGCTTTGGCTACAGTGAAACGACGGTTCGCCCGGACCTGCGTGAAATTGCTGACTCCAGCTACGTGGACCCAGTGACTGGCGCGCTGGTGTTCGGTAACCCCGATGTTCGCCCGGCGCAGTTTAAAAACTACGACCTGCGTGCGGAGTGGTTCTTTAGTAACAGCGACAGCTTCACCGCATCGTTGTTCTACAAGGACATCAGTGACCCGATTGAGCTGTTCCAAGCTGCGGCGGGGGACACCAACACCGCTGTTGAAATCGTCAATGCCGAAAGCGCGACGATTTTGGGTGCAGAAGTGGAGTTTATGAAGAGCCTCGGTGACTTTTCCGATGCGCTTATCCCCTTCTTCCTTCAGGGTAACTTGACTCTGCTGGATACCGAGCTGGTTGCCGGCAGCAATGCCGATGCGCCCACCAATGCTAAGCGCGACCTGGTTGGTGCCTCAGACTATGCGGCGAACTTGATTCTCGGGTTTGACTCGGCAGACGAAATGCACGCGGCAACACTGTCTTACAATGTGTTCGGCGAGCGCCTTTACTTTGCCGGTCGCAATGGTGAGCCCGACGCTTTTGAGCAGCCTTTCCACTCATTGGATGCCACCTATTCTTTCTACCCGAACCAGTCCGTTATCGTGAAGGTGAAGGTGAAAAATATTCTGGATGAAGAGCTGGAAATCGAGCGCGACGGTAAGACCACGTTCCGCGAGGAAGTGGGTACGACCTTTAGCGCTAGCATTGAATATGAATTCTAAATAAAGTCAGTAACCTTACTAAGGCGCCCCTGAGGCGCCTTTTTTATGCCCGGAATTGCTATACGGTATTAATACGCGACTCGCCGACCGACTATTTGCCCTGCTTGAGTTTGGCGTGAGCAGCCTTTAGGCCGTATTCGTGGTACTTGTCGGTATTGCCCTGGCTGCGAAAAATAACGGCCGCAAACTGATAAAAACGATACTCGTTTTTGTCCAGTCGAATGGCGCGTTTGATGGAATTCAAGGCTTGGGGATAGTCGCCTCTTTCAAAGGCGGCGCGGGAACGGCTGTAGTGCCAGAAAGGGTTGTCGCGCTGTCGAGATTCAATGACTTGCTCAAGTTGCTTAGCGCGATCCTTGCGGCCACTGCTGCGGTACAGCCGGGCCAAGTTGGAGAGTGATGCGGACTCCTCCGGGTCCAGACTCAGCGCCTTTAGAAAGGCAAGCTCGGCTTCGTCGTTGTGCCCTTCTCGGCGGAACAGAACGCCTAAGTTACCCCAAATATAGGCTTCGTCAGGGCCGAGGTACAGCGCCCGGCGCAGGTAGAGATAGGCGTCGCCGTAATTTTTGCTGTTCAGTGCGCCAACGCCCAGGTTGCTGTAATACTGCGCGGCGGCGATATCGTCGCTGACTCGTTTTTGCGGATAGCGATAGTCGTAAATATCTACGCTGAAGTCGATAACTTCGCGTTGGCCATTGCCGAGGTCGACAACGGCATTGATGTGTTTGTAAATCGCTGAACTGCTGTTGCTCAGCATTTCCCAGCTAGGCGGCACGCTGACTTCATTAAAATAGACATCCAGCTTTGCTTCTCGCGCCAGCGCTATAAACAATAAACTCAGCGACAAGCAGTCGCCTTGTGGGTCGTCAAAGGTGTCCGCGGCACTTTGGGTAATACCCGGTTGGTAGCGAATGCCCAATTGCTGGGGCCGCACCATGGCATCGACTAAATAGCGCAGTCTGGCGCGCGGGGTGAGTACCGGCGGCACATGCTCGTTGACGAAGTAACGCATCTCTGCGGTCACCGCGAGAATGTGTTGGTCCGGGGTGTTGAGGGGCGCGGGTTGCCGGTTGAACAGCGCCTCCTGGTGCAGCAGCTGTGCAGCCGCATCGCTATCCGGGGCAGCAATAAATTGCTCGAGTTGCGTGGGCTGTGTGCTGCAGGCGCTGCTCAAGAGCAATGTGGCGCTCAGTATTATTGTTTTTGCCGGGTGCTTCATTCCAGGGACTTGCCTATACCACTAAAGGCCGCGTCGGCGGCTGTTACGTTTCACAGTAACGCCGATCGCGGCAGTCAGCAAGGCGCTTAGTATTGCGAGGCGGGCAGGCGTACTTCCATTCCTTCTAGGTCGTCGCGCACCTCAATTTGGCAGCTTAAGCGGCTGCCCTCTTCGGGCTCGAGTACGCCGTCGAGAATGCCTTGTTCCATATCATCGGCTGCGGGCAGTTTGCTGCGCCAGGGTTCGTCAATGTAACAGTGGCAGGTTGCGCAGCTGCACGAGCCGCCGCACTCGGCCAGAATGTCATCGATACCGCCGTCGAGTGCGGCTTGCATCAGGCTGTGACCGCTCTCGGCCTCGACTTCGCGGGCCTCGCCGTTGTGAGAGATAAAAGTGATTAGCGGCATAAAATGCTCCAGTGGGTTAGTTGTGTCGTCTGCTGCTGGGTGCAGGTGGCGCAATTTTACCCTCTAGAAGGGGCGATGCCAGTCTTGAATGGAAATGTTGTCAATTGTGATGCTATTGGGCGATGTGTGTCGCTTGCTGCATAGCTATATTGCCTGTTGCATAAGCTGAGAGTGGGGAAATACGGTGACTACAGGCAAACACGAGCTAAGCCTGGCTGACCGACTGGCGCTACATGAACTGCCAGGGCGGTACGGCGACGCAGTGGACGATCGGGACTGGGCGCAAATGGATTCAATCTTCACCAAGGACGCAGTATTTGAAGTGCGCGGCCTAGTGACCCTGCGAGGTGTTGCAGAGATAAAGCGTTATATGGCGGAGGAGGGGCAGCACCCACTCGCCCACTTGATGTGTAACATCCATGCCCGGGAAGACGGTGATGGCGCGCGGCTATTTTTTCGCATTATTGCGCCGGTGCCGCGCGAGGATAAAAGTCGCGATGGCTACTGTATGCACTTCGGCTCTTATTATGACTGGCTGGTGAAAACCGCACAGGGTTGGCGGGTGAGGCACCGAATTTTCTCGGCGAAACGACTAACAGAGTATGAGGAGGCCCGAAGTGAGTGAGATAAAAGTAGCGCTGGTCACGGGGGCGAGTCGCGGCGCTGGCGCGGGCATCGCTCGTGCGCTGGGTGCTCACGGTATGACGGTTTATGTTACCGGTCGCACCGTTGAGCCCGGCGATGCCAAAGCCTGGGATGGCTCGGTATTGCCCGGCACCGTTGCGGAAACTGCTGCTGCGGTAACGGCTGCGGGTGGCAAGGGTGTTGCCGTGTTATGCGATCACAGTGACGACGAACGCGTGGCCGCGGTGTTTGAACAAATTCGCCGTGAGCAAGGGCGGCTTGACCTACTGGTCAATAACGCGACCTATATGCACCCGCAGCTCATTGAGCAGAAACCCTTTTGGCAAAAAGACATCTCGGCCTGCGAGATACTCAACGTAGGATTGCGCTCGGCCTATATCGCCAGCTGGCATGCAGCGCAGATGATGGTGGAGCAGGGGCGCGGGCTTATCGCTTTTGGCTCATCATTTGGTGCCTCCTGTTATATGCACGGCCCCGCCTATGGCGCGCAGAAAGCCGGGCTGGATAAGTTTGCCCACGATATGGCCGTAGACTTGCGGGGTTCGGGAGTGAATACCCTGTCGGTGTGGATGGGGCCGCTCAAAACCGAGCGCGCTGCTGTTGCCAGCAAGGTCAATCCAGCGCAATACGAAGCCTTCAGCAAAACTGCCGAGAGCCCGGAGTTTACCGGTCACATTCTCTATGCCTTGGCCACCAGCAACCAAGCAGAGGCCTTGAGTGGCCACACCGTGATCGGGGCAGAGTTGGCGCGGGAACTTGGCGTAACCGACGAGGGCAGTGTCCGCCCCTCCTACCGGGAGACTTTAGGCGAGCCGCCGAAACCCAATCCGGCTGTGGTGTATTAGGATAGTGGCGTTATTCCTTACCGATAATTATGAATTTTAATTTTTAGCCGAGGGAGGTGTATGGTGAAAATATACAGGTGTGGAAATAAATGTATTGAGCTATGCACCCTTCATTCCGTTTTTTGGGTAGAAGGCCCTACAGCGACGGCGTCAATCTAGACCTCTGGGATTATTTGTTTATGGGGTGGGAATAAATGAGAGCCCTCAATGAGCGCGAACAGCTTTCTGTACCGCTTTCTATATCACTTTTGCCATTATTTTTTCGATCAAATGATATAGAGGTTATGTTGTTCGGGGGTATATTTTTTGTATTATCAATGGCGCTCTATTCAAAATACTACTTTCCTAGCCGGAAGCTGAAGTTGGTGGCCTTTTTATCGGTATTTTTACTGGCTGTCTATGGGGTCTATTCGTGCTCGATTGGCTACTGCTACGGGAATCATGAGTTATTGGCCTCAATCAGGCCATTTGATGTTATTTATTTGATATATATGGTTTCTATTTATGTTTATATGTCTATGAAATATGAGGCGCTGGCAGATAGCGGGAAGCTGGCAGAGTGATTTCGGACCTTAGTCAGTAGGATGACTAATGCATGATTAATGAAGTCATGATAAAAAAGGAGCCAAATAAATACACCAGGTTGGAGTTATTGATTTTATGAAGCCTTACTTCAATAGCTCTCGCTATAGTCTCCACCGATAATGGCTTTGCCGGTCACGAACAGCTAGCTGTCATTGGTGTGACCGCACAGTACGGATGTGCCACGCCGAGGCCGGGCGCTTTTGTGCAAGATGCTGGCAACCAGCGAGCGTTGAACCGTTCCCTCGACGCTTCGTCGCTATTTTTGTGTCCTCGCAGTCGCAAGAAACCCCTACTTTTTCAATTGTAAGTTCTCAGCTCTTCTCAATTTTTCTTGCTAAGCCAGCGACAAGCATAGTGGCACATGCCTATAATCCGGCGGCATGTTGCCGTTGCCCACGGTGGATGAGTGGGGGCAGTAAATGTTCAATATGGTATCGACCCAAGCGTCATGGATGAGCTGGCAGGTCTGATGACGGGACGCTATAGCAGGCATTACGCAAGTACTTGGGATGCAATCACTACCATTAAGCAACGAGCCAGCGTTGATTCAGCACCTTTACGGTGCCCTGATTGATCCGGCGGGTTTTCATCACTTTCTCGAGACGTTGACGCTGTCTATTGGCGGTGAAGCCGCTGAGCTGTTGGTTATTCGCCGCAACCCCCTGCGGGTGGAGAATGTTTGGTACTACGGCCTTTCTGAGGAGTTGTTGCAGTGGTACATCGGCAGCGACATGATTGCCGTGGATATCGTCATCAATACGGCAATTCGTCAGGCACCAGGCGCTTTTCAGACCGCGCTTACCTATGTCGAAGAGACTAACCCCGATGAGGGCTCTGTACGCTGGGAAGAAGAGCAGGGCATGCTCGATGCCGCTTGGCTTGTTGTAGAAAGCTCAGCGGATGAATGTGTGCTGCTGACAATTCAAAGAACCGTGGAACAGGGTGCATTTCAGCCGCATGAAATTGGCGCTCTGAACCGTCTTGCTCCCTATATTCGTCAGGCTGTGGGCCTCAATCGGCAGTTAGCATCGCGCAGCGACGCGTCGTCATCCCTGGCTGCGGTCATCGATGTATTGCCCGATGCGACGTTAGTGCTGGACAGCTATTCCACGGTGTTGCACTCCAATAAGGCCGCGCGAGCATTGCTTGATCGCGAGCGCAGCCTGGCGATACGCGATGAGCGCCTGAGTTTTTCAGAGACGGCGCTGCAGTCCGCGTTTTTTCTCGCCTCGACACAGGTTGTGCGCGCCAGTATTGGTCGCGAGGGGCATTACACCGAGACCTTATTCTTAAAACGTACCGGTCGCCAACCGCTGATCTTTGTTTTGCGGCCGATAGAGAGCAGCGAGTTATTGGCGGGCGGAGCGCTGCTTACCATTTATGAGCCCGGTCACCGGCAGTTACCAAATGCCGAACAAATTGCCGGCTATTTTGAACTTACGGTGGCGGAGTCACAGGTGTGCGAGCACTTAGTAGCGGGCATGGATTTGCAGGCGATTGCCGACCACTTGGGGCGCAAGATAAGCACTGTGCGGTACCAGTTAAAGCAGGTTTTTCAGAAGACGGCATGCACCCGGCAGGGAGAGTTGGTGAGCAGTATTTTGGCGGCGCTGTTGCGATAGCGCCTGTTGAAATGGGTGTCTGCGGGCAGTTTATGCCCGCAGGAGATTGAGCTTATTTTGCGACGACCTCTCCGACCAGCTCGCTGATAAAAAAGGCACTTTCATGGGACGTGGTGCCGTCCTTATGCGAAAAGCTAATCAGCGCCATGTCACGTCCGCGGCTGTCTTTGATGGGTGCAAAGAGCCAATAGCCTGTTGAGTCGTCGTCCATGGTTTCATAGTAATCGAGACTGCCCGCCGCATTGACCTTCCAGCTGTGTTCGATAGTGCTTGACTCATCGGGGCCAAAATCCACTCTGCCTGAGCCGTTTTCGTAGAGCCTGACCGAAATTTTATCGGCCTCATCTGGGAAGGCGTATGTAAAGGCTTTGCTCTGGTTCTCGACAAACAGGCGCTCTGCGCTGCGTTCAACGGTAGCGGTTTTTCTATAGATGGCGCTGCCGTTGTCATCTTCTACTCGCAATTTTACCGTGAAGCGGCCCACGCGCATGAAGCTGAATGCCTCCTCGGCGTCGCTTTCGCAGTTGAAATCTCCCCATTTGGTGGTGGTGCATACATCGTCACCGTCGGATAAGCCGCCGTCTCCGTCGGTTTCTGAAACGATGTCAGTCACGCTGAACTGTTTGCCATCAATGCTGTAATTTCCCCATTCTGAGGTAGGTGCGTCAGCGGGGAGGGAGGCGTCACCCTCGTCGCGATAGCTGTGGGCTACGTTGTAGCTGCCATCCTCAAGTACCGTAAGAACGTGGAATTCGTCTGCCTGATCTTCAATCAGCCAGCTACCTACAAAAGCATTGCTGCTACTTTTGACGCTTTTAAACGCTGCGGCGGCATTCGCCTCGCTACCAAAATGTAGCTCATCGTTAACTAAGCGAACCGTTTCCTGGCCGCAGCCTTCGCCCAGCGTTTCACAGAAACCGCCATCGGTATTCGACTGTGCCTGGGCGCTGAACGTGATTACGCCATCGGCAGGGTTCCACTCGTAGTAGCCCCACTCTGCGGTGGCGGTACCCTGATCATCGTTGCCGTATTTGTGACTGACAATGTAGCGATTCCCGCTCAGGAAAGTCAGTACGCTGATTTCTTCGCCATTTGGCCCTTTACCGTTACTGCTCTCGCCCGCCGGCTCGACAAATAACCAGCTGCCGCGCAGGTCGGCCTGTTGTGAACGGCCAAAATGGGCTTCGGCCTTGTCCGCGCTGACTAAGCTTTTGCCGGTGGGGGGCGCAACTTCGGTGTCGAATTGCGTTTCAAACTCTGACTGCGGTAAGCCGAGATTGAGCTGTGCATCGGCAAGAAGCCCGTGAATCTCGCCGTCAATGGTAATGCCATTGTCAGGATTGCCGTCATCGTCCAGTGACTGCAGTAAGCGCAGAATATTGGTGACCTGGTTGGGCGTGCCGCCGTCCATGTCGGCTGGGGTGACTCGGCCGCTGGCGGGAACCGCGGGCAGTGTGATTCCACCAATACTGAAGGTGACGCTATCGCCCTCGACAAATTCGTACTCACCCAGCTCAGTCGTGCTGCCTGATTGGCCGCTGGGCGCGGTTTGATAGCGGATGCCGGCAACGGCGCTGTCGGTAAAAATGCCTCGCTGGACCTCTGGCTCGGAACTATTGCTTCCGCCGGACGAGGAACCACCGCCACCACAGGCGGTGAGTGTAAAGGCTAGGGCGAGCGGCCCCCAATGAGCTGATTTCATGGTATCTCCGATTTTTGTACCGAATGTCTAAAGTCGCTAGAGGACCATAGAGCCAGGTACAGCTCATCTCCCAAATTGGGTATGTGTTACTGGGTAGCGGCGGGAATCGGTAATATTTCTATAATTACCGGGAGCGCGTCTTACTGTTTGCCTGTTTGGGGGGGGGACGTAAGTGAAATGGTGGGGTATAAAAAAAGGCCTTCGCTGATTCAACGAAGGCCTTTTCAAAATATGGTGCCCAGGAGAGGACTTGAACCTCCACGGCCGTGAGGCCACTAGCACCTGAAGCTAGCGTGTCTACCAATTTCACCACCTGGGCAGGGGGTAAAACGAGGCAATTGCTGCCGAGGCGCGCAATTTACTGATATCGCGCTTTTTTGTCAACGCTTTGCGTTACACTAGGCGCAAATTTTCTAGCTATTCAAGAGGAACTGCCACTGCATGCCAAAAGGCCGCAAGCAACATAACGACCCCCATGCCGCTCGTGAAGCCGAGCGCTATGAAAATCCTGTACCTAGCCGCGAGTACATCCTCGACCAGTTGAGGTCTTCAGAGCAGGGTATGACGGCAGCGGCGCTGCGCAAGCGTCTTGATATTGCCGGGGAGGAGCTGGAGGAGGGCTTGCGCCGCCGCATCAAGGCGATGTTGCGTGACGGCCAGTTGATTGAGGGGCGCCGCGGTAAGCTGATGGCCCCTGTTGTTGGTGATGCGATTAAAGGACGAGTGCAAGGGCATCGCGACGGCTACGGTTTTGTGCTGGTCGAGGATGAAGAGGATGTATACCTGCACAGCCGGCAGATGCAGCAGGTCTTTGACGGTGACACGGTTGCAGTAGAGGTTACGGGCAGTGATCACCGTGGGCGGCGGGAAGGCATTATTGTCGATGTGCTTGAGCGCAATACCCAGCAATTAGTGGGTAAGCTGGTTGACCACCGCGGCCGCTGGGTTGTGGTGCCGGATAATAGTCGAATCCAAAATTGGGTCGCGCTTGAGGATGATGACACGGCGGGTGCCAGCGAAAATGACTTTGTGATGGTGTCTATCACGCGTCAGCCCGGGCTGCGCCAGCAGGCGCGGGGCAAAATAGTTGACGTGCTCGGTGACCGAGCGACAGTGGGCGTTGCCACCGAGCTGGCACTGCGCAGCCATGAAATCCCCTTCGAGTGGCCCGAGGCGGTAGAGGAGCAGGCTCGGCAGTTTGGTACTGCGCCCGCGGAGGTGGATAAGAAGCGCCGTGTCGACTTGCGCAAGCTGCCACTAGTGACGATTGATGGCGAAGACGCGCGGGATTTCGACGATGCCGTGTACTGTGAGAAAAAGCGTTTCGGTGGTTGGCGGCTGTGGGTGGCCATTGCCGATGTCTCGCACTATGTGACGCTGGGCTCCGCGCTGGATGAAGAGGCCCAGCGTCGCGGGACCTCAGTGTATTTTCCCGATCGAGTGGTGCCGATGCTGCCGGAGGCACTGTCCAATGGTCTGTGCTCACTAAACCCGGATGTCGACCGCCTGTGCATGGTGTGTGAAATGACCATCAGTGCGCGGGGGCGGCTGAGTGGTTACCAGTTTTATGAGGCGGTAATGCGTTCACATGCCCGCCTTACATACAACGAAGTGGGCGCCATGCTCGGCGTGGAAGGCGCTGACCCCGCTAAAGACACCGGCAAACACCGCGACCTGCTTCCTCAGTTAAGCGAGCTTCACAATTTGTACACAGCGCTGCGTGAGGCGCGCTCCAAGCGTGGTGCCATCGACTTTGAAACGGTTGAGACACGCATCGTCTTTGACAACGAGAAGCGTATCGATGCGATCGTGCCCGTACACCGCCACGATGCTCACCGAATGATTGAGGAGTGCATGCTGATCGCCAATGTGGCGACGGCAAAAACGCTGGAAAAGTCAGGGCTTGAAGCGCTGTTCCGCGTGCACAATGGCCCGTCTGAGCAAAAGCTGAGTAACTTGCGAGAGTTTTTGGCGGAGATCGGGCTGGGGTTAAAAGGTGGCGACGACCCCTCACCCACCGATTACCAAAAATTATTGGCGAGTTTGAAAGACCGGCCCGACGGCCAGATGATTCAAACGATGATGTTGCGCTCGCTGAGCCAAGCCGTGTATCAGCCGGACAACGATGGCCACTTTGGCTTGAACTACACCGGCTACACCCACTTTACCTCGCCGATACGGCGCTACCCGGATTTGATGGTTCATCGGGCGCTGCGGTATTTGTTGCGCAACGGTGGCGGGAAAGCCCCCAAATGCTTCCGGCCTGTGAAAGGCGCACCTGATCTGCCGCGCGAAAAGATCTATCCCTATGATATGGCGGCGCTGCTGGGTCTGGGTGAGCACTGCTCGATGGCCGAGCGTCGCGCCGATGATGCCAGCCGCGATGTAATGGCGTTTTTGAAATGCGAATTCCTGCAGGAGCATGTGGGCAGTGAATTCGACGGCATGATCGCTGCGGTGACCGGCTTCGGTTTGTTTGTTGAGCTGCAGGACCTCTACATAGAAGGGCTGGTGCATATTTCAGCGCTGCCACAGGACTACTATCAGTTTGACCCGGCCCATCAGCGCTTGGTGGGTGAGCGCAGTCGCCGGGTATACCAGTTGGGTGATTCGCTAAAAGTGCAGGTGCTCAGTGTCGACCTAGACGAGCGCAAGGTCGATCTCGGCTTGGTGCAAGGCGAGACCAAGCGCCGCCGTAAACCGTCGCTGCGCGAAGCGCTTGCCAAGGGGCAGGTGCCAAAGTCCAAGCCTGGTAAAGCCCCTAAGGCAAAGCGCGGTGCTGCTGGCAAGAAGTCGGGCGCAAAGAACAGCTCTGCCAAAAAGGGAGCGGCTAGTAAAAAGCGCCGCCGCTAACGCAGTGATGAACCCCGCCCGTGAGGAATACGGGATGCTTACAAAAGGTTAAAGAGTGAAAGAGCAGATTTTTGGCTTGCACGCCGTTACCACTGCGCTGCAACGCCGCCCGGAAAGTATTAGTGAAATGTGGGTGCTGGAGGGGCGTCGAGACAAGCGACTACATACCGTGCTTGAGCTGGCGCAGCGACATGGCATTACTCTGCATGAATGTTCTCGAAAGGTGCTGGATGAGCTCGTCGACGGACGGCATCAGGGGGTGGTTGCCAGTGCCAAAGCGCCGACGCAAACCCATGAAAAGCGCCTGCCCGAGCTGGTTGCTGAAGCGGGCAAGCGCGCTTTGGTACTGGTCCTCGACGGTGTGACTGACCCCCATAATCTCGGCGCTTGCTTGCGCAGCGCCGATGCGGCGGGGGCCACGGTAGTGATCGCGCCCAAGGATAATTCTGCGAGCTTAAACGCGACCGTACGCAAGGTGGCCTGCGGGGCTGCCGAAGCAGTGCCATTTGTGCAGGTAACCAATCTGGCGCGCAGCCTGCGCCAACTCCAAGAGGCGGGGGTGTGGATTATTGGCTTGGCGGGAGAGGCGTCGCAGTCGCTGTATGAATGTGACCTGGCGGGGCCTGTTGCGCTGGTGATGGGCGCCGAAGGGGCAGGTATGCGGCGCCTAACCCGAGAGCAGTGTGATTACTTAGCGCACCTGCCAATGGCCGGGGAGGTCAGCAGTCTCAATGTATCGGTTGCCACCGGGGTGTGCTTGTTTGAAGCGGTGCGCCAGCGTCTTTAATACCCGAATTTGATTAAAAAATGCACGAATTGCTTGCATCTGTCAGGGTGCTTGCCTAGAATTCGCGCTCTTGTTTTAACGGTAAGCTCGTCCATAGCGGCTGGTTTGCCCTCCTTGCCACACCATAAAGGGTGGCTTAACCCGTAAGGAGCATACAATGCGTCACTACGAAATCGTGTTCCTGGTCCACCCGGATCAGAGCGAGCAGGTACCTGGTATGGTCGAGCGTTATACCCAGGCTATCGAAAAAGACGGCGGTAAAGTTCACCGCTTGGAAGACTGGGGCCGCCGTCAACTGGCTTACCCCATCAACAAAATCCACAAGGCTCACTACGTGCTGATCAATGCTGAAGCAAGCGCTGATGCGATCGACGAGCTGACCACAAACTTCCGCTACAACGACGCTGTTCTGCGTAACCTCATCATCCGTCAGGATGAAGCGGTTACTGAAGAATCTCCGATCATGAAGGCGGAAAAAGAAAGCCGTGAGCGTCGCAGCCGCAGTGAACAGCGCAGCGAGCGCCGTGACAGCGAGCAGCCTACCGAGAAGCGTGAAGAAGCATCAGAAGCCGCTCCGGCTGCTGAGCAGAACGCTGAATAATTGCGGACAGAGTGAGGATTTAAAAGATGGCACGTTTTTTCCGTCGTCGTAAGTTTTGCCGCTTTACCGCGGAAGGTGTTAAGCAGATCGACTACAAAGATCTGGACACTTTGAAAGCCTATGTTTCAGAAACTGGCAAGATTGTTCCCAGCCGTATTACTGGAACCAACGCCAAGTACCAGCGCCAGCTGTCTACCGCGATTAAACGCGCGCGTTTTCTGGCTCTGCTGCCTTACACCGACAGCCATAAATAAGCTGAGCGGATAGTCATGCGCCCCCTTGCAGAATTTATTATGAAAGGGCGCCTCCAGGCGGTGGCAGTTGCCGGTCTGGGGATAGGCAGTTTGATGTTTGCCTGGGTAGGGGCCTCAGCCGCTGCCTTGGTTACCCTGAGAAAGGGAATGACCGAGGGCGCCTTTGTTGTATTTTGGGCGCTTTTACCGGCCATCGCCGTTGCGTTATACGGCCAGGATGTCGGCCCGCTTTGCATGCTGTTAACTACAGCCGCAGCAGCCGAAGTACTGCGTAGCAGTCGATCCTGGCCTTTAGCACTTGCCAGTGCTGTGCTGGGTGGAATGCTCAGCGCCTTTGCCCTGTATCACGGGGCACAGGAATACCTGGCGGGAATTTTGGCTACCGTGCAGCCGATGCTGGACCAGCTTCAAGCGCAGTCCAGCAATGCGCTGCCCCAGATACTGACCGGCGATATTGCGGCAGTGATTGGCGGCAGCACAGTGTTGTGGAGCGTGTTAGCGCTTATGCTGGCGCGCTGGTGGCAAGCACTGTTGTACAACCCGGGTGGGTTTCGCAAAGAGATGTGGTCTTTGCGCCTGCCAGCGGTACTGACCGTTGTGTTCGTGGCAGTGATGCTACTGGTGAGCCAACTGGGCGAAGTGTACCGCTTCTGGGGCGTTATGTGTTTGCTGCCACTGATTGCTGCGGGGCTGTCACTGGTGCACGGGGTGGTGGGTCGTCTTGCCTTAGGGCGTGTATGGCTAGTGGTGTTTTATATCGCGCTGCTGTTGTTAGGGCCGCTGTGGGCGGTGCTGATTTTGGCAGCGATTGTAGATAGTTGGATTGATATCAGACGGCGTTTGCCGACGGCCCAATAGGCCTCGAGACAGACGCGCAGAAGAGGGTTAGAACCATGCAAGTGATTCTGCTTGAGAAAATTGGCAAGTTGGGTGACCTGGGCGACCAGGTAAATGTGAAATCCGGTTACGGCCGTAATTTCCTGATTCCCTTCGGTAAAGCAGTTCCTGCCACCGAAGACAATGTAGCGACATTCGAAGCGCGCCGCGCCGAGCTGGAAGCCGCTGCTGCTGAAAAGCGTGCAGAAGCTGAAGCACGCGCAGCGAAACTGGCTGAAGTGGCTGTTAACATCGAGGCGAATGCGGGCGAGGGCGGCAAACTGTTCGGCTCTATCGGTACTCGCGATTTGGCTGAGGCGATCACTGCTGCTGGCGTTGAAGTAAGCAAAAGTGAAGTGCGTATGCCTGAAGGTCCCATCCGTGAGATTGGTAGCTACGAAATCGCTATCCAGGTTCACAGTGATGTGATTCAAAACGTTGCCGTAACGGTTGTTGCTGAGTAATAACTCGCCAATCAATGGTAGCAGCGGGCGGTGGAGCACTGCCCGCAATGCTGTGTCCTGTTAATGGGGCGCGGTGAAAAAAGCGCGCGTGGCCTTGCTGGTCGGCGCGTTTTTTTTTTGCCACAATGGCCAACCAACCTGAGCAGTGAGTGTGGCTGTGCAAGCTGACGCCTATCCAGAATCTGAATCGCCGCCGGAATTTGATGACGGTGACTTCGCGAAATTGAAATTGCCTCCGCACTCTCTGGAAGCGGAGCAGTCGGTGCTGGGCGGCTTAATGATTGCCGGTGAAGCTTGGGACTCGGTTGCCGATATGGTTGGCGAGGGCGATTTCTTTCGCCCCGAGCACCGTCTGATTTACGCCTGTATGAGTCAGCTGGTCGAGCAAGAGCAGCCGATTGATGTTGTCACCTTGGCGGAAACCCTGGCGCGCAACGGGCAACTCAAAGAGGTGGGTGGCACCGCCTACCTTGCCGAAATCGCCACTGGGACGCCGTCGGTCGCGAATATCCGCGCCTATGCGCAAGCCGTGCGCGAGCGCTCGATCTTTCGTTCGCTGATCTCTGCGGCCAACTCCATTGCCGATACGAGCTTTAACCCCGAGGGGCGAAGCAGCGACGAAGTACTGGACGAAGCCGAGCGTCGCATTATGCAGATCGCTGAGGAGCGCCCGAAAGCGGGCGGCTTGGAGCCGATCAATCCACTGTTGAAGGAAGCCGTTGATAAAATTGACGAGCTATTCAACAACGACGATGCAATTACCGGTTTAAGCACGGGCTTTGAAAAACTCGATGAGATGACCTCTGGCTTGCAAAAGTCGGACCTGGTCATCGTCGCTGCGCGACCATCGATGGGTAAGACGACGTTCGCCATGAACCTGGTGGAAAACGTCCTGTTGCGATACGAGCAACCGGTACTGGTGTTCAGTATGGAAATGCCAGCCAGCCAGCTGATGATGAGGATGTTGTCGTCAGTGGGTAAGATCGACCAGGGCCGGGTGCGCAGCGGCAAGCTGGAAGAGGAAGATTGGCCTAAGCTGAGCGCCGCGGTAAGTAAGTTGAAGGATCGGCCGCTGTTTATCGATGATACCGCGGCATTGACCCCCACCGAGGTGCGTTCGCGGGCACGTAAAGTGCTACGCGAGCATGGCAGTATCGGCATGATCATGCTCGATTACCTGCAGCTGATGCAGGTGGCCGGCAAAGGAAGCGAGGGGCGAACTGCGGAAATTTCCGAAATATCGCGCTCGCTCAAAGGGATAGCAAAAGAATTCGACTGCCCGGTCATCGCGCTGTCACAGCTTAACCGGGCACTGGAGCAGCGGCCCAATAAGCGCCCGGTGAATTCCGACTTGCGGGAATCCGGTGCGATCGAGCAGGATGCCGACGTCATCATGTTTATCTATCGTGATGAGGTCTACAACGAAGAAACGCAAGATAAAGGCGTTGCGGAAATCATCATCGGCAAGCAGCGTAACGGCCCCATCGGAACCGCGAGATTGAGTTTTATTGGTAAATTTACGCGCTTCGAAAATCTCGCCTTTGGCGATTACGACGACCCCGGTTACTAAGCTCAGCCTATCAGATGACACGGGGCCTAGGCCCCGTCTCCGTTCATAGAGACGGGCGCTGGTCTTCCTCGTTCGCCGCAGGCCGCGACTGAATGAAACGGCCAAAGAATATTCCCACTTCAAACAGTAGCCACATTGGCAGCGCCAGTAGCATCTGCGAGATAACGTCTGGCGGTGTTAGCAGCATGCCCACGACAAAACAGGCCACCACCACGTACGCACGCTTGGCTGCGAGCTTTTCAGCACTGGTTACGCCGGCGCTAATCAGTAACACCGTGGCGATGGGGATTTCAAAGGCAATGCCGAAGGCCATAAAGAGCTTCAGTGCGGTGTCGAGAAAGCGCGAAATATCGGGTGTATAGGACACGCCCTCCGGTGTGATACTGCTGAAAAAGCCAAACACCAGTGGGAATACCACAACATAGGCAAAGGCCAGCCCGAGATAGAAGAGCAGCACGCTGGAAAACAACAGCGGCGCGGCAATACGCTTTTCGTGGCGATACATGCCGGGGGAGATAAAGGCCCATATCTGATGAAGAATCACCGGGATGGCCAGACAGACCGCCGACACAAGTACCAGTTTAAAGGGGGCGAGGAAGGTGGAGGCAACCTCGGTGGCGATCATGCCGCTGCCTTCTGGCAGGTACTGTTGCAATGGCTGCGAGACGAAAGCATAGATCTCGGAGGAAAAGGGCATAAGCCCCAGTGCGCAAATCAGCACTGCCAATACGATTCGCAATAAGCGGTCGCGCAGTTCAGTGAGGTGGGCAATCAGGGGTTGGCCTTGATCTTGGTCAGCGTCGATACTCATGGCGCGGGGTCGCTGCCTTTTTCTTTAGTGGGGGTGTTATTACTGGCGTCGGGGGCTGCTTCTGGGTCGGCCTCTGTCACTTCCGGGGCAATGGGGTGCTCGTCCAGCGCGGGCTCGGGCATGTCGTCCTCGGCGTCCTGCTTCGCATTGGCGCGGCTTAGCGAGCGCTCAACAGAGCGGATGTCGTCGGCGGCACTTTCAAGGCCGTCTCGCAGGGATTGTTTGCTGTCTTCCAGCGAAGCCATTATCGACTCATTGTGGAGCTGCCGGCGGATTTCATCGGCGCCGACCTCTCGTTCGATTTCCTGGCGAATGCTGGTAAAGCTTCTGCGCAGCCGTCCTAGCCATAAGCTGATTGTTCTCACTGCGGTTGGCAGGCGCTCGGGCCCCAATACCAGCAGACCGAGAACAGCGATCAGCAGCAGTTCGGCAAAGCCGATGTCAAACATGGTTTATTTTGACTCGCTTTTTTGTTCGCTTTGCTCGGCTTGAGTACTGTTGGCTTCGCCGTCGGCCTCTTTTTGCTCAATGTTTTTGGCCTTGTCGTCTTCGCCATCAAGGCTGTCTTTAAAGCCTTTTACGGCGCCGCCGAGGTCGCTGCCGATATTTTTAAGCTTCTTGGTACCAAACAACAGCACCACAATTGCCAGAATGATCAATAGTTGCCAGATACTAATACCACCAAGTCCCATTGCTACTTACCTCACTTATTGTTTGTTGTTGCCGCGCTGTGCTTTTTCATCATGGCCGGAAAGCCCAAAGCGCCGCGCAAGTTCATGTAAAACATCGCTGTGGTCGATGCCCAGGTGTTGAAGCATAACCATCGTGTGGAACCAGAGGTCTGCGGTCTCATAGATTACGTCTTGATGGTTGCCACTGTGCTCGGCATCCTTGGCGGCGATGATCGCTTCCACGGATTCTTCGCCGACCTTTTCCAGAATTTTGTTGAGCCCCTTGTGGTACAGGCTGGCTACATATGAGCTGTCGGCGTCAGCGCTTTTACGCTCGGCGAGCACCGCATCTAACTCACTGAGTATCGATGTATCCGCGGCATCAGAATTACTTGTCATAGATCTCTTCCGGGTTCTTTAGTACCGCTTCCTGGGTTTGCCACTGCGCCTCTTTCAGGCTGCGATAGAAGCAGCTCTGGCGCCCTGTATGGCAAGCGATGCCGCCTATTTGTTCAACCTGCATAAGAATTGCGTCGCCGTCGCAGTCTAGCGCGATGTCATGAAGCGTTTGTGTATGGCCGGAACTCTCACCCTTGCGCCACAAAGCGTTGCGCGAGCGCGACCAATAAACGGCGCGTTGCTCGCTCACGGTCAGTTCAAGCGCTTCGCGATTCATCCATGCCATCATCAGCACGCGACCACTGTGCACGTCTTGTGCAATGGCAGCGACCAAGCCAGCGTCATTCCATTTGACCTGGTCTAACCACTGTTTACTGTCTTGCCGCTGCATAAACATACTGCCTTCGTTTTCTGCGTGCGCCTACTTTACATTAGCGCGAGCGAATTAAGAAATATAAACCGGCGCCTAGCAAGGCGAGGCTCGCGGTGGGTAGTGACTGCAAGCCAAGGCTGATTTCCGGATCGGCGATCAATGCGGCGGCCAGCAGGGCGACGATACCCAGTCGTTGGTTTCGCGCGCGCCTGTCGCGTTGCTCAGCCTGTTTTTCCGCCTGTTGTAATTGCAGGCGCAGTGCGTCGTTTTGCGCTTGCTGCGGCGGTTGGCCGCGCTCAAGCAGCGTCTCGGGTAATTGCGGAAGTTGCTCCAGCCAGCCGGGCAGTCGGTGGCCGACGCGCTTCAGCATACTCTGGGGCGAATAGCGGTCGCGGATCCAGCGCTCCAAAAAAGGCATGGCGGTTGCCCATAGGTCGAGTTGCGGATACAGCTGGCGCCCCAGGCCCTCTACATTCAGCAAGGTCTTTTGCAACAGCACCAGCGAGGGTTGTACTTCCATATCGAAGCGGCGAGCAGTTTGAAACAGGTATACCAGCAACTGGCCGAAGGAAATTTCTGACAACGGTTTTTCAAAAATCGGTTCGCTGACGCTGCGGATGGCGGCTTCAAATTCGTGAACTTTGGTGTGCGGAGGCACCCAGCCGCACTCGACATGGAGCTCTGCGACTTCGCGGTAGTTGCGCTGGAAGATCGCCAGTAGGTTGCGCGCTAAATAGTACTGATCGAAGTCGCTGAGGCTGCCGATAATTGCGCAATCAATAGCGATGTACTGCGGCGACTGGGGGCGGCCTTCGGCAACGAAAATATTGCCGGGGTGCATGTCCGCGTGGAAAAAGCTGTCGCGAAAAACCTGGGTGAAGAAAATTTCCACGCCGCGTTCGGCGAGCTTCTTCATATCCGTGCCCTGTGCGTTCAGGGTCTCCACATCGGTAACGGGGATGCCGTGAATGCGCTCAATGACCAGCACGTTGCGGCGGGTATAGTCCCAGTAGACCTCGGGCACATAGAGAATATCTGAGGCGGCGAAATTGCGGCGCAGCTGCGAGGTATTGGCGCCTTCGCGCTGTAGGTCCAGCTCGTCATAGATGGTGTGACGATAGTCTTCAACGACCTCCTCGGGGCGAAGGCGGCGGCCATCGGGGAGGTGGCGGCGGACAATGCGAGCAATGCTCTGCATTAACTGGATGTCTTTGCCAATCGTGGTTTCGATGCCGGGGCGAACGACTTTAACGACGACCTGCTCGCCCGTCTTCAGCGTTGCGCAGTGCACCTGGGCAATGGAGGCCGAGGCCAGCGCGTCGCGATCGAAAGAGGCAAACACGTCATCGACGCTTTGGCCCAGCGCTTTTTCAATCACGGCGACCGCCTGGTCGCTGGGAAAAGGCGGTACGCGGTCTTGCAGTAATGCGAGTTCTTCGGCGATGTCGTCGGGCAGCAGGTCCCGCCGGGTAGAGAGCAGTTGGCCGAATTTGATAAAAATCGGCCCCAGCGACTCAAGGGCTAAGCGCAGTCGCTGCCCTCGGCTCAACGCCGGTGCAGGGCACAGGCGCCAGGGGCCGCAGCGCAGAAGTAGGCGCAATCGCAGTGGCAGTTTGTCCTGGGGAAGCAGCAAGTCGATGCGATAGCGACAGACGATAATGAGTATGGCAAGCAACCGGCGCAGGCCCATTCGGTATTCCTTTGTTACTGAGTTTTCAGGCGCTGCTGTAGGCGACGAAGTTTCGCTTCGAGACGCTCGCTGCGGGCGTTCAGGTCGTCGATATCTTTGAACATCGCTTCTGCCTGCAGGGGGTGGGGCAAGAGTCGACTCTCTTCTAATAAAAAGTCTTCAAGCTGGCGGCGCAGGTTTTTCCCGGTCCCGCTCAGCCAGCGATGCCCGGCGCGCAAGCCCCGGCCAATTTGGTGTGCGGCAACGTCGCCAAAGGCCTCGGCCAGTGGGTGTTCCCAGTCTAGTTGCAATTCGGCCAGTAGCTTGCGCAATGCGAGCAGGGGGGCGGTGTCGCCGCTGACTTGAATATTGCCGTTAATCAACGCTGCCGCCGGATCGTCAGCGGAGGCGACGGCGGCGAAGTCTCGCCAGTGCCCTCTCAGTGCGGTGCTCGGTGATTGTGGTGCGTGCAGCCCCAGTTTTAGTCGCTTGCCGTTAATGCTGAGCCCGATATTCAAGTCGGGCTCGCGCAGTTCCAGGGCAAAGCTTTCGCCGTCGAGCTCGGCGAGTTTGGCGGCGCTACTCGGGTCGAGCTGCAGTGCTCGGTTGACCGCGTCCTCCAGCCCTGAGAGGGCTGCAGTGCTGATCATGGGGGGGATCACGGCTTGACGCCCCGGTGAACGGCAACCACGCCGGCCGTCATATTGTGGTAGCGGACCTCGGCAAAACCGGCTTCGGCCATCATTTCCTTAAGGGTTTCCTGGTCCGGGTGCATGCGAATGCTCTCGGCGAGATAGCGGTAGCTGTCTTCGTCATTGGTGATGAGCTTGCCCATGCGCGGCAGAATATCGAAGGAGTAGCGGTCGTAGACCTTGCTCATTAACTCATTGGTCGGCTTGGAGAATTCCAACACCAGCAAACGCCCGCCTGGTTTCAGTACGCGCAACATAGAGCGCAGCGCGGCGTCTTTGTCGGTGACATTACGCAGGCCAAAGGCGATCGTAATGCAGTCGAAGCTATTGTCCGGGAAGGGCAGGCACTCGGCGTTGGCCTGCACATACTCAATATTACCGACAATGCCGCGATTGGTTAGTTTTTCGCGGCCCACCTGGAGCATTGAGTCGTTGATATCGGCAAGCACAACCTTGCCTTCACTGCCAACTAAACGGCTGAATTTGGCCGCCAAGTCGCCGGTGCCGCCCGCGATGTCGAGCACGCTATTGCCGCGTCGGACGCCGGAAAGCTCGATGGTGAAACGCTTCCAAAGTCGGTGAATGCCCCCGGACATGAGGTCGTTCATTAAGTCGTATTTGCCGGCTACCGAGTGAAAGACACCGGCTACCATGTTTACTTTCTCACCGCGGTTGACGGTTTTAAAACCGAAGTGGGTTGTTTTGTCGTCTGCCATAGTCTTTGTCCCGAGGGGCGTGGGGCGCTGATCGCGCGTGTGCGGCGATATTGTATCCGCTGCGACGGCGGCCTGCACGGCCGTTGTTAGATATTCAATTTACTGCGCATTTCCCGCATACGACGGCGCTGTTCTTCCGGTTCCAGAGGCTTTGCCTCCGGTGCGGGAAGCGCCTCTGGATGCGGGGGTTCTAGTGTGTGACCGCTGCGCACCTGCTCGCACAGCGCCTGGTAGTGGCGCTTGTAGACCGGGAAGGCCTGCTGCTCGGTATTGTTTGCCAGAAAATACCAATCGCTTTTGCGTCCAGCGTGGTAAACCGCGGGGTGGGACCAGCGGTATTCATTTTTGGGTGAGGGCGCTCTGCAAGCCTCTACATAGGCGCTGTGGGGGTCTGGCAGGCCCAGTGCTTGGTCGTCGGGTTCACAGTATTTCAAAATGCCTTTGATCGTCGGCAGGAATTCAGACTCGCGAATAGCGCGATGACAGGCTGCGGTAATTTGCTCTGGTGGAATATGGCAAAGGTTGCTGAACCAAAGCTTCTTGGCATAAGAGAGCTTTTCGGCGTTTGCGAAGGCTTTGTTGTATTGGTTGTGATAGACGAGCTCAAACTCCGCAAACATGCGGTTGATGGCGTCGATAACAGCGCTCTTATCCGGCAGTGGCTTAGAGGCCGTCGGCCCAGCTTCTGTCGGTGTGTTTGTCGATGAAGCCAGTTGCCGCTTGGCTTGATCCAGAAGCTTTTTGCTGTCGTGCATCGTATTTGTCCAGTTGGTGACTGTGTGCCCAGCGATATTTTACATGCTGTAGAAACTTTGTATTCCAGGAGCGTTGGGTCTGGCCGCTGTCACGCCAGAACAGTATAAACTCGGGAATCTGCTCGCGGGCAAAGTCGGCATCGATCCTCGCCATGCGCAAAATTTCAAAGACTTCCGGGCTGGGTTGCCAGTCGTTGCGAATCGGCACATGGGCCTGTTCGTGGCTGACGGCATTCGTGTATCGCGCCCACTGCAATCGAATATGTTGTAGGAATCGAGAGTTCCAGTTGCTATCTTGCGTGCCGCGCTCGCGCCAGTAAAGAATGAACTCGGGAATGGCGTCTTCAATGAAGTGCTCACTGATGCCGTCGCGCAGCAGGATGTCGAGAGCGTCTCGGCTGGGGCGCCAGTGATTGTCGATGACTTGGTGCCGGGCTTGCTCTATTTCAGCGTATTGCTGTTTTTTCCAGCGGCGGCTGACGTACTGGCTAAATGTGCTGCTCCAGGAGCTTCTGGCTTCGCCGCTTTCGCGGTAGTGGGCGATGAACTCGGGTATACACGCTTCGATAAAGTGGTTGCTCACCCGGTTGAAGCGGGTGAGGTACTCCACGGCGGCGGGGTCGGGGCGCCAATCGGCACTAATAAGCTGGCGTCCGGGAACGGCTTGGGTGGGGGCGCTGCTGCGCGCTGCCGGTTCGGGCCGTGTTGATGCCGGCCGAGCTGGGGCGTTTTGGGGCGCGCCGGTTTGCTGAGCGGGCATGGCAAAGCGAATGTTGCGGGCATTGCTGATCAGCGCGCCGCCGATAATAATGAGCCCCTGGTCGTGGAGTTGTTGAAGCAGGCGGTCAATATCGGCGCTTTGCCAGAACGGCAGTTGTTCTTCGAGCCGCTGGCGGTCAATAAGCAACCAGTCTTGACCCTGACGTGGGCGGACTTCCAGCAGGGGCTGCCAGTCGGCGAGCAACTGGTATAGCAGGGCGCACTCCAGGCCAATGGTTGCTGCCAGAGTGGGCGATACCAGTAGGGGTCTTTCCAGTAGTGGCGCCGACATGAATCATTATCCTCGCTTGGCAGAGTATTGTACGGGCTAGTCGCCTGTTCTGTCAGCACAGCAGCGGAGCACAAAGTATGGCGAAGGCCAAAACAGCCTATGTTTGTAGTGATTGCGGTTCCGACCATCGCAAGTGGCAAGGGCAGTGTCAGGACTGTGGCGCCTGGAATACGCTTACCGAGGTGCGCTTGGCTGCGGCAGGTGCCGCCTCGGCGCCTGCTGGGCGCCAAGGCTATGCCGGCGCTGTTGGCGAACTGCAAAGTCTGTCGAGCGTTCAAATAGAGGATTTACCGCGAATTGCCAGCGGCTTTGAAGAGCTGGACCGGGTGCTCGGCGGTGGCTTTGTACCGGGTTCGGCGGTGCTGCTTGGCGGTCACCCCGGGGCGGGGAAGAGCACCTTGTTGTTACAGGTGCTGTGCCGCTTGGCGACGCGCAGCCGCTGTTTGTATGTCACCGGGGAGGAGTCACTGCAGCAAGTGGCCTTGCGTGCACGCCGTCTTGGTTTGTCGGCAGAGGAGTTGCAGTTGTACTCCGAAACCAGTCTGGAGGCGGTATTGGCGCAGGCGAATCAGCACCGGCCGTCGGTGTTGGTGGTCGACTCGATTCAGGTATTACATAGCGAGCAGGTGAGTTCGGCGCCCGGCAGTGTTTCCCAGGTTCGCGAGTGCGCCGCGGCGTTAACGCGCTTTGCCAAGCAGACCAATACGGTGTTGATTATGGTGGGCCATGTGACCAAAGACGGTGCGCTGGCTGGCCCGAAGGTGTTGGAGCACATCATTGATTGCTCGATTATGTTTGAGGGCGGCAGTGACAGCCGTTATCGCACCCTGCGCGGCCATAAAAACCGCTTTGGCGCGGTGAATGAACTGGGGGTGTTTGCCATGACCGAGCAGGGCCTGAAAGAGGTTAAGAACCCGTCGGCGATTTTCCTGAATCGCGGTGATGTGCAGGCGGCTGGCAGCGTTGTGATGGTGGTGTGGGAGGGCACTCGTCCTCTGTTGGTAGAGATCCAGGCGCTGGTGGATGAAAGTAATTACGGCAATCCCCGTCGTGTTGCGGTGGGGTTAGAGCAGAACCGCTTGGCGATGTTGCTGGCGGTGCTCCACCGCCATGGAGGATTGCAGCTCGGCGATCAGGACGTATTCGTCAATGTGGTTGGTGGCGTCAAGGTGCTGGAAACCGGGGCGGATCTGGCACTGTTGTTCGCCATCGTATCGAGTTTTCGCGACCGCGCCTTGCCCGAAGACTTGGTCGTTTTTGGCGAGGTGGGCTTGTCGGGGGAAATTCGTCCTGTGCCCAGTGGGCAAGAGCGCCTTCAGGAAGCGAAAAAGCACGGCTTTAGCCGCGCTATCGTGCCTAAGGCGAATGCTCCCCGCGGCGATATCGCAATGGATGTCGTCGCGGTCAGCACGCTTGCCGAGGCCATCGAGGCAATGTAACGCTGCCTCGCTGCGGCGCCTTTAGAACAGTTCTATAGGCTCGCCGCTGTCTTCTCCATAAGGGCTGCTGCCACCGCTGCTTGTGTTCACAGTAGTGGGCGCATTCTCTGCCCGGAAGTATTCAAAGATTGCATTGCTCTGCCCCGGCGCGGCCAGGGTGCCGGTTTCCGGGTCAATACGCACCGACACGATACCCTCGGGTTGTTTTAGGTAGCGCTCCTGGCGGCCCTGCAGTGCGACTTTCATGTAGTCGATCCAGATTGGCAGGGCAACAGAGCCACCGTACTCGCGGCGGCCGAGCTTCTGGTTTTGGTCGAAGCCGACCCATGTGGAGGTGACCACGCCGCTGCTGTAGCCAGAGAACCAGGCGTCGGTTGGCCCGTTTGTGGTTCCCGTCTTGCCGGCAGCATCGCCGCGTTTTAGGACTCGGGCTTTGCGCCCGGTGCCGCGTGATATAACGTCCTTGAGAATGCTGTCGATAAGGAAGACAACTTCCTCGTCGATCACTCTCTCTGCCAGATCCTGCTGGCCGGCGGCGGTGTCGGCATGGAGGTCATCCAAAGAATCTGCTTCCACCATGCTATCGATGTCGTCGAGTCTGTCCAGGCCGGCTTCGCAGTTGCGGCAGGCGACTTTCGGTTCAGCGCGGTAAAGGGTGTTGCCATCGCGGTCGATGATTTGTTCTATCAGCCACGGCGACACCTTATAGCCGCCGTTGGCAAACGTGGCGTAGCCGGTAACCACGTCGAGAGGCGTCAGTGAGTGGCTGCCCAACGCAAGAGAGAGGTCTCTTGGGAGGGTGCGGCCGTCGAAGCCAAAGCGGGAGACATAGTCGATGGCGGTATTGATTCCCAGCTCTCGTAAAAGTCGAATCGATACCAGGTTCCTAGACAGGTACAAGGCTTTGCGCAGTCGCATTGGGCCGTTAAATTTGCCGTTGGAGTTGCTCGGGCGCCACGTTCCCCCCAGTGAGGCGTCGTCGAATACGATGGGGGCATCATTGATGATACTTGCTGGTGTAAAGCCATTGGCCAGTGCAGCGGTGTAAATAAAGGGTTTAAACGCTGAGCCTGGTTGCCGGGCAGCCTGGGTGACGCGGTTGAATGAGCTTCGCTGATAGCTATAGCCGCCGACCAAACTGAGAATGGCGCCGGTGTCTGCGTCCAGTGAAACCAACGCTCCCTGAATGGCGGGTAGCTGTGAAAAAATCCAGCGCTTGGGGAGTGATGAGCTCATGCGCAGTCTGACAACGTCGCCAGGGGCGATAAGTTCATCTACGGATTCCACTTCGTAGCTATTTCGGTCTTCATTAATATAACGAACGCTGCCGGCAAAACCCTGCTCCCAGTCGAGGGTGGTTTGCTCGCCGGTGGCGAGTAAGAATGTTGCGCTCTGGCTCTCTATGTGGAGAACAAGGGCTGGGTGCCAGGGGCCGATGGCGCCAATGTCGCGAAGCTTGTCGCTAAAGTGCTCGCGCTGTTGCTCGTTGAAATCGGCGGGGAGCGGCCATTGTTGTTCAGGGCCCCGATAACCGTGGCGACGATCGTATTCGATAACGCCGTTTATAACGGCTTGGTTTGCGGCAGTTTGTAGGGTGCTGTCTACGCTGGTGATAACGCTGTAGCCGTTTTCATAGGCATCGCGGCCATAGCGTTTCAGCATTTCGACGCGGACCATTTCGGCGGCGTAGGCGGCACTGACGTCGAGTTGTGTACCGTGTCGGCGGGCGGTGATGTTTTGCTGTTTAGCCGCTTGGTAATCGGCTTGGTTGATATAGCCCAGCGCAAACATTCGGCCGAGTATCCAGTTTCGGCGAATCCGGGCTCGCTCTGGGTTGGCAACAGGGTTGTAGGCCGATGGGGCTTTGGGTAGTCCGGCGATCATTGCCATTTGGGCAAGGCTGAGTTCCTTAATGGACTTGCCGTAATAAGTTTGCGCGGCGGCCTCGATGCCATAGGAGTGGTTGCCGAGAAAGATTTTGTTGAGGTAGAGCTCGAGGATGTCGCCTTTGCTGAGTTTGCGCTCTATTTCGATGGCGAGAAAAATTTCGGTGAATTTACGCGTGAAGGTGCGCTCTTGGCTTAAAAAGTAGTTCTTTGCGACTTGCATGGTAATGGTCGAGCCGCCGGTTTGAATGCTGCCGCTGGTGATCAACTGCGATGCCGCGCGCAGCAAACTGGTGAGGTCGACGCCGCGGTGTTGGTAGAAGCGGTCGTCCTCGGCGGCCAGAAACGCCTTGATGAATGTGTCGGGGACTTCTTGAATGCTGACCGGTGAGCGGCGTTTTTCGCCGAATTCACCGATAACCTGGCCGTCTCTGCTATATATACGCAGAGGTGTTTGCAGCTCGACATCGCGTAATTTTTCCGCCTCGGGGAGCCGTGGCGCTATGTACAGGAAGGCGGCGCAGAACACCATGACAGCGCCACAGGCACCAAGGAGTGCCAGAAGGCTAAAAGAACGTAACAGCGAAGTAGTGCGAGCCATATTTTTCCAGTTATGCCAATGGGCTTTTAAAACGCGGACAATAGGATACCCAAATCTGTGACACTATCCGGGTATTTTTTTCATAACTATTTGCGCAATGGTATACACTGGTATTTAATCTTGCATATAAGAATTCGCCCTAAGTCCACGATGTAAATAGGAAAATAACAGTGCTAGATGGCTTGTTAGGCGGTCAAAAATCTCGCAATTTGCTCGGTGTAGATATCAGTTCCAGTGCGGTAAAAGTGCTGGAGTTGAGTCGTAGCGGGGAAAAACTTCGCGTTGAAAGCTACGCCGTAATGTCGCTGCCGCCTCAGTCCGTGGTTGAAAAAAATGTGGTTGAGGTCGAAGCCGTCGGTGAAATCATTAAGGCCGTATACAACCGCTCTCGGAGCAAGGTGACCAAGGCCGCGGCCGCTGTGCCCGGGTCTGCGGTGATTACCAAAATGCTGCGAATGCCCGCTGATATGAATGATAACGCCATGGAGGCGCAGATCTCCCTGGAAGCTGATCAATACATTCCCTATCCGCTTGATGAGGTGGCGCTGGACTTCGAGGTTGTCGATGTTGCCGAGGACGAGCCGGATCAAGTTGAAGTCATGCTGGTGGCCTGCCGCCGGGACAACGTCGATAGTCGCGTTGAAGCGCTGGAGATCGGTGGTCTGGAACCGAAGGTGATGGACGTTGAGGCCTACGCGGTGGAGCGCAGCTTTGAGCTGATGGCGCCGCAGATTGGCGTGGATGAAAATACCGTTGTCGCGATCGTCGACATCGGCGCGAGCATGACCTCGCTAAGTGTGATCGTCGATGGTGAGACGGTATACACGCGCGACCAAGTGTTCGGTGGTCGTCAGCTCACCGAGGAAATTCAGCGTCGCTACGGCTTGAGTGCCGAAGAGGCGGGATTGGCGAAGAAACAGGGCGGCCTGTCGGATGACTACGACAGTGAGGTGCTGGCGCCCTTTAAAGAAGCCGCCATTCAGCAGGTTTCGAGGTCTTTGCAATTCTTCTTTTCGGCGAGTCAATACAGTGCCGTTGATACTATTTTACTCGCCGGCGGCGTTGCCGCGATGCAGGGTTTGGCTGAAATGGTCGAAGAGCGCCTGGGCGTAAATACGGTGGTTGCGAATCCCTTTGCCAATATGGCGATTGCCTCAGGAGTCGATGCCATGCGCTTGAGCAATGATGCTCCTGCCATGCTGGTGGCTTGCGGTTTGGCGCTGAGGAGTTTCGACTGATGGCGAATATTAACCTTTTGCCCTGGCGTGAAGAGCGCCGCCAGCTAATCAAGAAGCAGTTTCTTATTATTCTGGGTGCCTCGGTGGCGGTTGCCGCACTGCTGATCATGCTGACGATGAGTATTTTTAACAGCGCCATTAGCGGCCAGGAAGGCCGTAATCAGTATTTGCAAAGCCACATAAAACGCATAAACAAAGAGGTGGCTGAAATTCGTGATCTGGAGCTGCGCAGACAACAGCTGCTCGACAGAATGAATATTATCCAAAACCTTCAGGGCACACGCCCGTTAATTGTGCGGGTTTTTGATGAGATGGTTCGCACGCTACCTGACGGCCTGTTCTTTACCTCTGTGGTTCGCTCCGGCAATCGCATCGATGTTGAAGGCATTGCAGAGTCGAATAACCGGGTGTCGAGCCTGATGCGTAAATTAGACGCTTCCAGCTGGTTTTCCGAGCCAAACCTTACGGCGGTGAAGGCAGCAGAGGAATACGGTGATCAGGCGAGCAACTTCAAGCTTTCCTTCCGTATCAGCGCCCCTTCCCCTGAGAAGGAGAAATAAGAGATGGCCGTGCAGTGGCAGGAGTGGGTTGACGAGGTCAAACAGTTTGATATCAACGATATCAACGAGGGCAATATTGGTGCGTGGCCGGTACTGGTTCGCGCTGCGCTCTGGGTGTTGGCCTTTGTGCTGGTATTGGTAGGCGGCTATTTTTACGTGATTGCCGACTTGCGAGTGGAGCTGGACAACGCCGTTGCCAAGGAAGCGAAGCTAAAAACAGAGTTTGAGAAAAAAGCATTTAAAGCGGCGAAGCTCGAACCGCTTAAAA
Organism: uncultured Spongiibacter sp.; assembly: GCF_964011655.1. Classification (NCBI taxonomy): domain Bacteria; kingdom Pseudomonadati; phylum Pseudomonadota; class Gammaproteobacteria; order Cellvibrionales; family Spongiibacteraceae; genus Spongiibacter; species uncultured Spongiibacter sp. The sequence goes on from NZ_CAXGPO010000022.1 coordinate 40,186, forward strand.
AACAAATGGCGGAAATGGAAGAGTCATTTGGTATTTTGCTGGGGCAGCTGCCGGCCGATACCGAAGTGCCCGGCCTGCTTGAGGATATGACCGAAAAAGCCGTGGATAACGGCTTGGAAATTGACAGCATTAAGCTGCAGCCGGAGCGTACGCAAGAATTTTATATTGAGCTGCCCATCGCCATCGAAGTGGAGGGCACCTACCACGATTTGGCGGCCTTTGTGAGCGGTATTGCGAGCTTGCCGAGAATCGTGACGCTCCACGATTACAAAATCAAAACGAACAAGCAGCTTGGCACCCAAAGCATGTCGATCACCGCGAAAACGTATCGCTACAAAGAAATTGACGGGGGATCGTAATGAGATATTTACGGCTCGCCATACCTGTGCTGTCCACGACGCTGCTGGCATGCAGCAACAGTGGGCAATACGCCGATATTGATGCCTTTGTCGCCGAAAAGCGTGCAGCGCCCAGTGGTGTTATTGAGCCGATTCCCGCCCTGCAGGCTTATCGTGCCTTTACCTACACCGCATCTGGCTTGCGTGGCCCCTTCACGCAGCCCGTGGACGTAAAAGAAATTGCGCGACTGGAAGCATCTTCCAATGTGAAGCCCAATCTAGAGCGTGAGCGCGAATATTTAGAAAGCTTCTCTATCGATGCGTTGAAAATGGTTGGCACGGTGCGCTTGAACAAGGTGTTGTGGGCGCTGATGAAAACCCCCGATGGCGGTGTGCACCGAGTCAAAGAGAATAATTATTTGGGCCGCAACCACGGCAAGATTATGAAAGTTGGCGACAACTTTATTTCGGTTGTTGAAATTGTTTCCACCGGCGGAGAAGGCTGGGTGGAACGGCCGCGCTCTTTAGAGCTGAGTAGCGGTAAGTGAGAATTCGAGAGGCGGAGAGATTCATGAAAACCCGAACGCAGAAGCACCTCGCCGTGCAGTACATGGCGCGAGGCCATCGCGCACTTATGGGCCAGTGTTTACTGCTGATATCCCTGCTCGCGTCGGCCGCTGTGTCGGCATCGAATCTGACTGATGTGGAATTCAATGCCCTGGAGGGCGGCCGCTTTGAGGCGCGCTTCCAGTTTGATGGCGCTGCGCCCGAAGTGAAGGGCTACACCATTGAAAAGCCTGCGCGCATTGCATTGGACTTGATTGGTGCAAAGAATCAGCTCGACCAGAAAAAATTTCCGCTGGCGTATGACAATGCCAGCAGTGCCATTGTGCTGGAGGGGCGGGATCGCACCCGCGTGGTACTGAACTTAGTCAGCCTGGCGCCCTACGAAACGCGAGTGGAAGGGAACGAGTTGGTCGTCGCGGTAGGTGGCGGCGGCAGCAAGGCCTACCTCAAGGAAAAGTATAACAACCCTGTTTTGTCGATGGCTGAAGCCGCTCCTGAAGCGAGCGGCAATCGCATCACTGACCTGGATTTTCGCCGCGGCGATGCCGGTGAGGGCCGTCTGGTCATTAAGCTGGCTGACGACAAGGCGGACATTAATGTCTTTGTCGAAGGGCCGCGAATCAAAATTGACTTTAGTGGTGTTGCACTCCCGGAGAGCCTTCAGCGACGTTTCGACGTGGCTGATTTCGCCACGCCGGTTAAGTTGATAGACGCGCGCATGGGGGAGAAGGGCGCGAAGTTATCGCTGGATGCGCGTGGAGAGTATGACTATCTCGCCTACCAAACCGACAATGAGTATGTGGTTAGCGTCAAGCCGCTGACAAAGGCAGAGGTGGAAGAGCGTCGCAAAGAATTTGCCTTTGTCGGCGAAAAGCTGTCGCTCAACTTCCAGGACATTGAGGTGCGCTCGGTTCTGCAGTTGATTGCCGACTTCACTGAACTCAACCTGGTGGCCAGTGATACCGTAAAGGGGAATATCACCCTGCGCTTGCAGAATGTGCCTTGGGACCAAGCGCTGGAGTTAGTGCTGAAAACAAAGGGCTTAGACAAGCGCCAAGTTGGCAACGTGCTGATGGTGGCGCCTGCTGCGGAGATCGCCGAGCGTGAGCGTCAGGAGATTGAGGCGCAGAAACAGGTCGAGGAGCTGGCCCCGCTACAGAGTGAATTTATTCGTATTCGCTATGCGGATGCCTCAGAACTCTTCAAGCTATTTAAAAACGAAGGTGATGGCGACGGTGGTAGCGGCGAGGGTTCTGCCAAGAGCATTTTGTCGCCGCGCGGAAATGTTATTGTCGATGAACGCACCAATTCTCTGTTGATTACGGAGACCGCGGATCGACTTGAAGAGTTTCGCCGTTTGGTGGCGCTGATTGATGTGCCGGTGCGCCAAGTACAAATTGAGGCGCGTATTGTTCGCGCTTCATCCGACTTCGATCGCGCTCTGGGTGTGCGTTGGGGCGGCGCCTACGTGAAGCAGAAAGGCAATGAAATTTATTCTGCAAATGGTGATTTGGAGAGTGATCAGGCCACACGAAATAATTTTGTCGACGCCTTGGTGAGCGGCTCAAATAGCTTTGACGCCGTCCCCGGTTTGGTGACAGATCTGGGTGTTGCCGGTGCAGCGGGCTCCTTTGCCCTGGGTTATATCGGCTCTGATGTGTTGCTGAACTTGGAGCTTTCTGCACTGGAGTCGAAGGGCCGCGGTGAAGTTGTCTCCCAGCCGCGCATCGTCACCGGCGATAAGGAGCCCGCCATTATCAAAGCGGGTACCGAAATTCCCTACCCAGAGAGTTCGGCCAGCGGTGAAACAACGATTGCCTTCAAAGAAGCGGTGCTGAAGCTGGATGTCACGCCAATTATTACGCCTGACGACCGAATTATTATGGATTTGATCATTAATCAGGATACGGTAGGGGATCTGGTGATCGCGACCGGTCTTGGTGGTCAGGTGCCGACCATTGACACTACCGAATTGCAGACGCGCGTTTTGGTCAGCAATGGTGAAACCGTTGTTTTGGGCGGCGTCTACGATCAGCTGGATGTTGAAACCGTAACGAAGGTACCCTTCCTGGGCGATATCCCCTTCCTGGGGCGTCTGTTTAAATCTACCAGTGTGACTCGCGAGAAGCAGGAAACACTTATTTTTATTACTCCACGGATACTCGCGGACAGTTTGATAGATTGATGGAGCAATGCGGAAAACGGAAGTTATATATTTAGTCGGGCCAATGGGGGCAGGGAAGAGCACCATTGGTAAGCTGCTGGCTGACAGCCTGAACATGGAATTCTACGACGTCGATCGAGAGATTGAAGAGCGAGCCGGGGTAGACATACCCTGGATATTCGACATGGAAGGCGAGGAAGGCTTTCGCGAGCGTGAGGCGCAGATGCTTAGCGACCTCAGTGACAGTCCCGGAGCGGTAGTTTCTACTGGTGGTGGTGCGGTGCTGCGCGATGATAATCGCGCATTGATGATGACGCGGGGTACGGTTGTTTATCTTCGCACCTCGGTTGACGAACAAATTCGGCGCACAGCGAAAGACCGCAAGCGACCCTTGCTTCAGCAGGGTAATCCTGAGGAGACGCTTAGGCGCTTAATGGCCGAACGAGAACCCCTCTATTTGCAGTTGGCTGACTACAGTATTACCACTGATCAGCGAAGCCCACGCACAGTCGTGCAAGAGTTGGTTGAAAAAATTCGCAGCGGCGACCTGTCGTCGTGATGCTGATATAATTTCCCGCCTACCTCTTTCCACTAACAATATCGGGCAATTCCATGAAGCAGCTTCAGGTGTCGCTGGGTGAGCGCAGCTACCCTATTTTCATTGGTCGCGATTTACTGGCCGGCGAAGGCCTGGACTGGCAGCGTTACATGGGCGGCAAGCAGGCCTGTGTTGTTAGCAATGATCGCGTGGCTCCCCTCTACCTCGATGCAGTTGCTAGGCAGCTTGAAGGCAAGCAACTCTCCACGGTGGTTCTGCCCGACGGCGAAGCGAATAAGACGCTGGATGTTATGGCCACCGTTTTTGATCGCCTGCTCACCGATAACCACAACCGCAGCACTACGCTGATCGCCCTGGGTGGCGGTGTCGTAGGAGATATGTGCGGTTTCGCAGCAGCGAGTTACCAGCGAGGCGTCGCTTTTATTCAGCTGCCAACTACGCTGTTAGCGATGGTTGACTCCTCTGTTGGAGGGAAGACGGGCGTTAACCATCCGCTCGGTAAAAACATGATTGGTGCCTTTCACCAGCCTGAGTGTGTGGTGGCCGATCTGAGTTTGTTGGACAGCTTGCCAGAGCGCGAATACGCGGCGGGTATCGCTGAGGTGATCAAGTACGGGCTCATCTGCGACGCGCCTTTCTTTGAGTGGTTAGAGCAAAATATCGATGCACTGATGGCTCGCGATGGCGAGGCCCTGGCTGAGGCGGTGTTTCGCAGCTGTGAAAACAAAGCCAAAGTGGTCGCTGAAGACGAGAGAGAAGGCGGGCGTCGCGCTATCTTGAATCTCGGGCACACTTTTGGCCACGCAATAGAAACCGCCGAAGGCTACGGAAGCTGGCTGCACGGCGAGGCGGTTGCCGCGGGAATGTCGCTGGCAATGGCCTTGTCAGTATCGCTGGGGTGGTTGGATGCAGAGGTATTGCGCCGTGGCAATGCGCTAATGGTGAAAGCCGGTCTGCCAATATCGCCCCCGCCAGCGATGAATGTGGCGCAGTTCCTGCAACTCATGGGCCGCGACAAGAAAGTGATAGATGGGCGCTTGCGCCTGGTGCTTTTACAGGGCCTGGGTGAGGCGGTGGTTACCGAGGCGGCGAGCCCGGAGCAAATCGCGCAGATATTGGTCGATGCAGGTGTCCAGCCATAAGATTTTTGGCTGAAATTTGAGCAATTTTTGGTCGGCGTTTGTCCGGCTTGCTGCATACGTGTAGAATGTCCCTCCTTTTTTCGGGTACGCAAGCGTGCGCCGAGCTGTCATTTCGACTATCTGCTTGTTTTTCTTATATATTTTGTGAGAGTCGTTTTATGAGTACAGGCCTGTACAGACCTGAAGATGTGCGCGACAACTG
>NZ_CAXGPO010000023.1:0-44947 GCF_964011655.1 uncultured Spongiibacter sp.
AACCAGGGAACCACAGAGGAAAATACGCGTGCAAAAAAGCGAGATGCGGTGAATCCCCATCTCGCTTTTTTACGGGGTCTCGGGTGATTAAACCCGGCGCCCAAATCTGAAACGAAATTTTACGCGAAGTTGGCAGCAGAATCCACCGCGACCGGCACGCTCACGGTGTAACTATTACCCTTTGAGAGCCGCGACCATCTCCGCGGGCGCATCGACAGCACGCCCCAGCTCGGGAGAAACCACCAGATGGGCCGTTTTCGCCACCGCCACCGCGCGGCCAGAGCTCACATCGCTGACTCGGTAGGCGATATCAAAACCGCAGCGATGAAAGTCGCTGGCGGCAACATCAAAGCGCAATACCTCACCGTAATGCGCCTCGCTTAAGTAGCGCACCGCCATATCTGCATTCACCATACCCAGGCCATCGTCACGACCACCCTCGCGAACGCCGCGGCTTGCCAGGAAGCGCCCGCGCGCCTCGTTGAGCAAACTCACCAAGGCATCGTTACCCAGGTGATTGCCAGCGTTAATATGGCTGCGCAACAAAGCAATATCGGTGCTGAACGGGAAGGCCTCGGGCACCGCAAACTCTAGCTTTGCCATCGATTTAATCCGCTTTCAGGCCGAGCACATCCTGCATATCGTAGCGGCCGGCGGCCTGCGCCTTCAGCCACGCCGCCGCCCGCACGGCACCGCGCGCGAATGACATTCTGGAGCTGGCCTTGTGCGTAATTTCAACGCGCTCGCCTTCGGCGCAAAACATCACCGTGTGATCGCCAACAATATCGCCGGCACGCACCGTGGCAAAGCCAATGGTTTCGCGCTCGCGAGCCCCGGTTTGCCCCTCCCGGCCATATACGGCGACTTTATCAAGGTCGCGACCCAGGGCATCGGCAACCACCTGCCCCATGCTCAGCGCGGTACCGGAGGGCGCATCAACTTTGTGGCGGTGATGAGCCTCATACACCTCGATATCAACATCGTCACCCAGCACGCGGGCCGCCATATCCAATAGCTTGAAACAGAGGTTCACCCCGGTACTAAAATTGGAAGCCTGGCACACCGCTATCGGCGCAATAAGGCGCTCTAACTCGGCTTTTTGCCCAGCATCAAAGCCGGTTGTGCCAATCACCATGCCCTTGCCTGCCTTTGCACACACCTCGGCATTAGCCAGGGTAGCCAGTGGCGCGGTGAAGTCGATCAGCACATCAAAATCGTCAACAACTGCAGCAATATCAGCGCCCACCAGCACGCCGCACTTACCCAAGCCCGCCAGCTCACCGGCGTCGGCACCAATCAAGCTGCTTTCCGGGCGCTCCAATGCGGCACTCAGCTCGCAGCCCTCGGCCACGCTTATCGCCTCTATCAAGGTTTTACCCATGCGCCCCGCAGCGCCCGTCACAGCAATTTTTACAGTCATGATTTACCCAGTTGATTACTTGATTCTTCTAACTCTGGCGACGCCTCTGCCAAAGCCATATCTTTTACACTTGTCTCGGCCAGTACCGACGACACCGCATCATCAATATTCTTGCGCACTGCCTCTACCCCGGTAACCGCTCTGCGCGGTCGCGCAGCGGAGACGAAACCCTCGCCCCCCTCATTGCGCACCGCCTCCAGCACTTCTTGCAGGCGCACTTTTTCCAGGGGCGCATTGGGCAGGTAGCGCGGCGGATCATCGCTGTTTTCAGTGATAAGGCCAGCCCGGGTCAATGCGCGAAGCACCCGCGTTACGCCCTGAATCTGCACCCGCAACCGCAGCACATAGTCCGAGGCCGACATCGGCCGACGCCCTTCATAATAGCGCTGCGCCAGCACCGCCATAATATTTAACGCCAAATCTTCCTGCTGGCGAATACTCATATCGCCGCTACGCTTGGAAGGGACGACATATTCAGGATGTTGCACATAAAAAGCAACACTGCTGCCCACCAGCAGGATCAGCCAACTGATGTACATCCACATCATAAACAGGATCAATATCGCAAAGCCGGAGTAGATCGCATAGGTACCGCTGTCGCTCGCCGACACCACCACGCTACCAAAGCCCCACCCCAGACTCTGGAACAACACCCCCGACACCAACCCCGCCATCGCGCCCGCGCGGAATGTCACTCGCGTGTTGGGAATAAACATATAAAAGAAGGTAAACGCGGCGATAATCATGATATACGGCGCCGCCGTGGTGAGCAGTGATACCACGTGGGTCACAAAGGGCAGGTATTCACTCGCCTCCTGCACCGCGCGGCCACTCAATACACTGGCAGACAGACCGATCGCCGAAAATACCAACAAAGGGCCAATCAGCATGACACTGCCATAGTCAGCAAAGCGTCGACCAATACTGCGGTGCTGCTCCAGGCGCCAGATATAGTTAAACGTTCCCTCAATCTTTTGAATCAGCGAGATCGCGGTGTAAAACAGCAGCGCGATACCGAAGGTTCCCAGCACGCCGATCTTCACATTGTCGATAAAACCAATGATCTTTTGAGTGATCTCCACACCCTGCTCACCCATCGGCGCCAGGAACTGCAGCATGATCGGCTCAAGCTGCTTGTTGTGCATGCCAAAGGCCTTCAACACAGAAAAGCTCACCGCCAGCATCGGCACCAGAGAAAGCAGCGTGGTATACACCAAACTCATCGCCCGCAGCGTGAGCTCGCCTTTAGCCAGATCATCCAGCACCACATACACGTAACGCAAGATATGCACGCACCGGCGCCGCCAAGGGCTGTAATTGGCAACCTCCGGCGACCAAAGCGACTCAGCAACAAAGCGATTGAGGGTTTTTTCCATAGTGTGTCGTCCAACCCGGATACCAGGGTCTCAGGATGGAGAAAAATGCGAGGCAAGTCGAGGGGAGGCCACCCTCCCCTCAACTATTTACAGCTTCATGTCGTCAAAGAAGTCTTTAACGCCGTCAAACCAGCTTTTCTTGCGCGGCGACTGCTTGTCATCGCCATCCAGCGTTGACTGGAACTCTTGCAGCAGCTCCTTTTGGCGCTTGCTCAGCGATACCGGCGTTTCAACAACCACCTTACAGATCAAGTCACCAGTGCTGCCACCACGAACCGGCGTAATCCCCTTGCCGCGCAGGCGGAAAGACTTACCCGTTTGCGTCTCGGCGGGAATCTTAAGTTTTACACGGCCATCAAGGGTGGGCACGTCCAACTCGCCACCGAGCGCCGCGTCGGCAAAACCAATGGGCACTTCGCAGTGAAGGTGCTTGCCATCGCGCTTGAAAATGGGGTGTGGACGCACTGACATTTGCACATACAAATCGCCAGCGGGACCGCCGTCGGGGCTAGCCTCACCCTCGCCGCTCAGGCGAATGCGGTCGCCAGTATCAACGCCGGGCGGCACTTTCACCGACAGCGTCTTGGTTTCCTCTACCCGGCCCTGGCCATGACAGTCATTACACGGGTCAGAAATAATCGTCCCGCTACCCCGGCAATTGGGGCAGGTTTGCTGCACAGCAAAGAAGCCCTGCTGCATGCGCACCTGACCCACGCCATTACAGGTTCCGCAGGTAAGCGGCGTCGAGCCTTTCTTGGCACCGCTGCCGTCACAGGTTTTACACGACACCAGAGTCGGAATACGGATTTTCGCCGTTGTTCCGCGCACCGCTTGCTCAAGATCGATCTCAAGCGTGTAGCGCAGATCCGCGCCGCGCTGCGGGCCACGCTGACGCCCCCCGCCACCGCCGCCAAAGATATCGCCAAAAACATCGCCAAAGATGTCGCTGAAGCCAGCGCCACCTGCGCCGCCACCGAAACCTCCGGCACCGCCACCTACCGCGTCGTGACCAAAGCGGTCATACGCTGAGCGCTTCTCAGAATCCGACAGCACCTCATAGGCCTCTGTCGCCTCTTTGAAAATATCTTCCGCCTTGGGGTCATCCGGGTTGCGGTCCGGGTGATTCTTCATGGCGATACGGCGATAGGCTTTTTTAATTTCCTTCTCGTCCGAATCTCGGGACACGCCCAGTATTTCGTAGTAATCGCGTTTTGACATCGTCTCGCTTCACGCTGTGTTGGGCGCAGACAAACCCCGCAAGCCCAGTAAAAATTCAATCTCTCATCACACGCGAAACGGGAGCGGGCCAAACGCCCTGCAAAACCCCAAGGTTTTAGCGCCTCCCTTCTCCCGTTCACGCCAGCAACGCGGGGCAGAGCCCCGCCCGCCGCTTACTTCTTGTCGTCGTCTTTGACTTCTTCAAACTCCGCATCGACAACGTCGTCGCCGGCCGCTGAGGCTTCTGGCTGCTCACCGCCTGCCGCTTCCGCTTCTGCCGCTTGCTCGGCGTACATCTTTTGCGCCAGGCCCGCAGAGGCTTCGCTAAGCTCTTTGGCAGCCGCTTCGATGGCCTCGACGTCGTCGCCTTTAACGGCCTCGTCAACCTTCACCAGCGCTGCTTCAATGGCTGACTTCTCTTCGTCACTCGCCTTATCGCCAGCTTCTTCCAGCGTTTTGCGAGTCGCGTTAGCCAGACCTTCGGCGTTGTTGCGCGCAGTGACCAGCGCCTCAAACTTCTTGTCAGCTTCGGCATTCGCCTCGGCATCGCGCACCATTTGCTCGATCTCGTCCTCGTTCAAGCCGCTGGAAGCAGTGATGCGAATAGACTGCTCCTTGCCAGTTGCCTTGTCTTTGGCCGATACATGCAAAATACCGTTGGCGTCGATGTCGAAGGTTACTTCGATCTGCGGCAGGCCGCGCGGTGCCGGCGGAATGTCCGCAAGGTCGAAACGACCGAGTGACTTGTTCGCCGACGCCTGCTTACGCTCACCCTGAACCACGTGAATGGTTACGGCAGTCTGGTTGTCTTCCGCAGTCGAGAACACCTGCGACTTCTTCGTTGGGATAGTCGTGTTCTTCTCGATCAGCGGTGTTGCCACACCACCCATGGTTTCAATACCCAGGCTCAGCGGGGTGACGTCGAGCAGCAATACGTCTTTTACATCACCCGACAGTACCGCACCTTGCAGGGCAGCACCCATCGCAACGGCCTCATCCGGGTTCACGTCACGGCGCGGCTCTTTGCCGAAGAATTCAGTCACTTTAGACTGCACCAGCGGCATACGCGTCTGACCACCAACCAGAATCACTTCGTCAACCTCAGAGGCAGACAAACCGGCATCTTGCAGCGCCGTTTTCATTGGCTCCAGCGAACGCTTCACCAAATCCTCAACCAGCGACTCCAACTTGGCACGGCTCAATTTAACAACCAAGTGCTTAGGACCGGTGGCATCTGCCGTGATGTAAGGCAGGTTAACCTCGGTTTGCTGACTGGAAGACAATTCGATCTTCGCTTTTTCAGCCGCTTCTTTCAGGCGCTGAACTGCCAGCGAGTCACCTTTCAGGTCAATACCGTTTTCTTTCTTGAACTCTTCCGCCAGGTAATCAATCAGGCGCAGGTCAAAATCCTCACCACCCAGGAAGGTGTCACCGTTGGTCGCCAGCACTTCAAATTGGTGCTCGCCATCCACCTCGGCAATTTCGATGATCGAGATATCGAAGGTACCACCACCCAGGTCGTACACGGCTACGGTGCGATCGCCCTTGGCCTTGTCCATACCGTAGGCCAGTGCAGCCGCCGTCGGCTCGTTGATAATCCGCTTCACTTCCAGACCAGCGATACGGCCGGCATCTTTAGTCGCCTGACGCTGAGAGTCGTTGAAGTAAGCAGGAACCGTGATAACCGCCTCGGTGATTTTTTCACCCAGGTAGTCTTCAGCGGTTTTCTTCATTTTCTTCAGTACTTCCGCAGAGATCTGCGGGGGTGCCAGCTTTTCACCCTTTACTTCAACCCAGGCATCGCCGTTGTCGGCTTTGCTGATGGTGTAAGGCACCATCTTGATGTCTTTTTGAACAACATCGTCCTCAAAGCGGCGACCGATCAGGCGCTTAACCGCATACAGGGTGTTGTCCGGGTTCGTCACCGCCTGACGTTTGGCGCTCTGACCAACCAGAATTTCATTGTCGTCAGTGTAAGCAACAATAGAAGGCGTGGTGCGACCACCCTCGGCATTCTCAATAACCTTTACCTTGTCGCCATCCATTACCGCCACACAGGAGTTGGTGGTGCCAAGGTCGATACCAATAATTTTACCCATAACTTTTCTCCGCATTCGCTGTTTACTGCGCGAGGCACCCAGGCCCCGTTAAACTCTGTTCTTGCTGTAGATATTGGTCCGTTTTTCTCAATTTCAAGCCGGCCATCAACATCTCAGGTGTGAATATTTGGCAGTTACTCCGCCTTCGCGACCACAACCATCGCCGCACGCAGCAGGCGCCCGTTCAGGGTGTAGCCCTTTTGCATCACATCAATCACCGAGTTCGGCTCCGCACTCGGGTTAGGCACCATCGCCATCGCCTCGTGGAATTCCGGGTCAAATGGCTGACCGGTTGGATCGATCTGTTCAACATTGTGGCGCGCCAGCGCATCCAGCAATGATTTGCGCGTCAACTCCACACCTTCAAGAATCGGCTTCAGCGCCTCGTCTTCGGTATCGGCAGCCGCAAGCGCGCGATCCAGATTGTCCGCCACGCTCAACATATCCCCGGCGAACTTCTCCAGCGCAAACTTGCGCGCGTTCTCGGCGTCTTTCTCGGCGCGGCGACGCACGTTCTGCGCCTCTGCTACAGCGCGCAACGCCTGCTCTTTGGCATTGGCCGCCTCTTCACGCGCGGCGTCCAGCTGCGCCTGAAGATCATCTCCCGCATCGGCGCCCTGCTCTTCAGCAACCTGCTCAACCGATTCTGCCTGCTCCGCTGCCAGCTCTTCAGCCGCGGCTGTTTTATCTTGTTCCTCTGCCACCTTAGCAGCCTCCTTCATTTCGCCGGACGGCCCAGCCGCCCAATAACTTCCGCACCCCGAGGGTGAGCTTCCCCGTGTATGGGGGCTCTGCCAGGTTTTTCAAGGCCGCCGGTATTTTTAATTCCCAGAACGCAACCAGGGCTTGAGCGGGCACAGTCAACTACTGTATAAATAACCATACATCTTCATTTTGGAGCCGCCACCATGCTGGTTCATTTAAGCGTCAGCAATTTCGCCATCACCCAAGCCCTGGAAATCGAGCTACAGCCGGGAATGACGGTATTAACAGGCGAGACCGGCGCCGGCAAATCGATCATGCTCGACGCACTCGGCCTGACACTGGGCGACCGCGCAGACAGCGGCATTGTGCGGGCGGGCGCCGAACGCGCCGACATCCATGCCGAGTTCGATATCAGCGATATTCCCCTGGCCCGCCAATGGCTGCAGGAGCGAGAGCTGCTGGCGGGCAACGAATGCCGGCTGCGCCGAGTAATCACCAAAGAGGGACGGTCGCGCGCCTATATCAACGGCCAGCCCGCCACCGTAAACGACACCAAAGAGCTCGGCGGCCTGCTCATCGATATTCACAGCCAGCACGCCCATCAGTCCCTGCTTAAAAAGCCCTATCAACGCCAGCTGCTCGACGCCTTTGCCGGCGCCAGCGAACTGTGCAGCTCACTGGGGGAAGACTGCCTGCGCTATCAGCGCATTAGCAAGCGCCTCAACGAACTCGAAAGCCACCTCGATGAGCAAAACGCCCAGGAACAACTGCTGCGCTACCAACTCGACGAACTAGAGCGCCTCGATATTCAGCCCGGCGAAATTGAAGAACTGGAGATCCAACAAAAGCAGCTCGCCAATGCCGAGCAAATTCTGGCCGCTAACCACCACAGCCTGGCCCTGTGCCGCGAAGGCGAAGTCAACGCGATGGGTATTTTGCATCAGGCGCTCTCGTCACTGAGCGGCTGTCAGCACGGCCACCCAGCACAAGAAGCCGCCATCAGCCTGATTGAAAGCGCACGCATTCAGATCGAAGAGGCCGCCAGCGAACTGCAGCGCGTCACCGACGAAACGGAACTGGACCCCCAGCGCCTGCAAGACGTTGAACAGCGGCTCGACGCCATCTACCAAACCGCGCGCAAACACAAGATCCAACCCGAAGAACTTCCCGAGCTGCAACAATCGCTGCAACACCAGCTCGAGCAGCTCGACGCAACCGATGAAAAGCTTGATGCCATGCGCCAGGAGCAACAGCAGGCGCTCAGCAACTACCAGAGCAAAGCCACGAAGCTGAGCAAGCTGCGCAGCGCCGCCGCGTTAAAAATGAAAAAACGCATTGAGGGCAAACTGGGCGAACTGGCAATGAAACACTGCGAAGTGGAGTTTGCCATTATTCCTCTTACTGACGATGAGCCGCACAGCCACGGCGCCGAAGACATCGAAATTCGCATTCGCAGCAACCCCAACGCCGCGATGGGCCCGCTGCATAAAATTGCCTCGGGCGGCGAATTGTCGCGTATCAGCCTGGCCATACAAGTCGTCACCGCTCAGGTTGCCGCGGTTCCGACAATCGTCTTCGACGAGGTGGACGTGGGCATTGGCGGGGCGACCGCAGAAATTGTCGGCCAGCTACTCAACGACCTGGGCAAACGCAGCCAAGTGCTGTGCGTCACCCACCAGGCACAGGTGGCCAGCCAGGGCGACCACCATATTCGCGTTAAGAAAACCGGCAATAAGACCGCCTTGCGAACCGAGCTGGAGCCGCTGGCAGAAGATCAAAAAATCGAGGAAATTGCCCGAATGCTGGGCGGGATAGCGATAACCGAGAATACCTTGGCACATGCCAGAGAAATGCTCGGCATACGCCACTGAACGCGGGCGGCAGCGCCGCCCGCAAGATAAGCGTTACTTCTTGGGACGAACGTACAACACCAAGCTGTGATCGACGAGTTCAAAGCCGCGCTCTTCCACCAGTTTGTGTTGGCGCTCCTCGATCACGTCGTCGTAAAACTCGATCACCTCACCACTCTCCATACACACGATATGGTCGTGGTGCTCGCCCTTGGCCAATTCAAAAACGGAATGCCCGGCCTCAAAGTTGTGGCGCACCACCAAGCCGGCGGCCTCAAACTGAGTGAGAACACGGTAAACGGTCGCCAGGCCCACATCTTCACCAGACTCCATCAGCGAACGGTAGACATCTTCCGCACTGAAGTGCTGATTTTCAGCTTCGGCCTGCTCAAGCAGTTGTAGAATTTTTACCCGAGGTAGGGTGACTTTAAGCCCAGCTTTGCGGAGCTCTTGATTTTCGCTTGACATAAACCACTGACCTTAGCGTTGTGTTTAGGTTTGCGCTATTATCCCTGCCTCTGCGAGTGATTGGAACCCTGACTATGTTTTTGCGTATTGCTACCGCCAGCCTGGTAATTTTGCTTGGCGCCTGCAGCTCTCTGGAGTTTCCCGGCGTTTACCGCCTGCCCATCGATCAGGGCAACATCATCACCCAGGAAATGGTAGATCAGCTTGAAATCGGTATGAGCCGCAGCCAGGTTGAATACGTTATGGGCACGCCGCTGATTCGCGACAGCTTCAGCCCCGACCGCTGGGATTATGTGTACACGCTGAATAAAGAAGGCAAGCCCGCCGAGCGCCACCAGCTCAGCGCGTACTTCCAGGGCGACAAACTGGTGCGCATCGTTACCGACGTTAAACCCTCAGCCGAAGGGAAAATTAGCAGCAGCGCCGAGGCCGACGCCCAACCCGCTAGCGAATAAGCAGGTCAAGCCTGCTTGCGAGCCTTGGCTTTAGCCGCCCGCTGTTTGCGAACCTCTTTCGGGTCGGCGATCAGCGGCCGGTAGATCTCCACGCGCTCGCCATCGTTGAGCGCCTGCGCATCAGGCTTGCTCACCACCTTTCCAAAAATCCCCACATCCGCACTGGACAAATCCAGCTCGGGAAACTGGCTGTCCAGCCCCGACTGCATTACCGCATCGCGAACTGTCGACCCAGCGGGCAACTCTAACGCCACAATGCGCTGCTTATCCGCGAGTGCATAGGCGACTTCAACATGTACTGTTTGATTGTTATCCATATTGCTCTTTCGCACGTTTAACCAGGGCATCGACCAAATTATTGGCCACAGAATTAAATAATTGACGCGTCGCCGCACCCGCCAGCGCATTGCTCAACGCAAATCGCAGATGCAGGCTCACCTTGCAGGCTTTGTCACCCAGCGCCAATAGCTCCCATTCGCCGCGCAGCTTTTCGAAGGGGCCGTCGAGCAGCTCCAGCACAATGCGGCGCGGCGGCGTAAGCTGATTTCGCGTGCTAAAGCTCATTTTGATCCCCGCTCGCGACAAATCCAGCCTCGCCTCCATCATCGACTCATCCGCCAGCAGCACCTCAGCGCCAACGCAGCCATCCATATACTGCGGATAAGCTTCAACATCGTTAATAAGCTGATATATCAATTCTGCTGAGTATGGCAATAGCGCGCTGCGGCGAATATCGTTCATGCGGAGGGCTTCCGGTACTGGGTTATAGCTGTAAGCGCTGATACAAGCCTATTGAAAGCAGGCAAAGCAGCGCTGGCGGCGCAATATACCGCAACATACGCAACCAAAGCCAAAAAAAGCCCTGCTCCAGCCAGGGATCCCGGCCACCGTACACATTCTTGGGTACCCGCCACGCCGCAAATAGCACAAAACACAGCGCGCACATCGGCAGCAGAATATTCGCGACCGCAATATCCAGCCACTCCATCGCCGTTCGCGAGAACCACTGCAGCGGTGACGCCACCTGCAGCGATGCCAGGGAAACCTCACCCACCGCAAACACCGACAAACCCACCGCAACCGCCGCCACCCAGCGCGGCAACGCCCAGCGCTCAACCAAATAGGCCACCACGGGCTCAAATAGCGCGACAACCGTCGTCAGCACCAAAATGCTCAACAACACATACAAGCCGGTACCGGCAATATCGCCAAAGGCCAAGTTGCCAAAGCTGTAAGGCAGGCTAATAAACAGCAGCGCCGGCCCCTGGCCCGCCACAATATGCTGGTCACTGACCAGGGCGATTAAGATCAACCCGCCGAGCAGCATCGCCAAGGTGTCGATAACAGCCAAGGCCAACAACTGGCGGGTAATGGAGCGCCCGGACGGGAAATACGCCCCGTAAGCCATGAGCGCCGCCGTGCCTAAACCGAGGGCATAAAACGCCTGCTGCAGGGCAGACAGCAGCGCCTGCCAGGAAAAGTCTCCCGGGCGGAAATCAAACAACGCGCGCCACGCTGCGCCGTAATCGCCCAGCTCATAACTGAAATACAGCAAGCTGAGCATGACCAGCAACAGCACCGGCAACAGAATGCGCAACACCATGGCCATGCCACGGTTAACGCTGATCGACGACAGCAACACTGCCAGCACCACAAAAAAGCCGTGCGCGCCGCGCGTTTCCTCGGGGCTGGTCAGCAGCCGCTGGAATTCGCCGGCAATGGTATCGAGGCTCGCCGCCTCCATTACCCCCGACGACATTTTCATTATGTAGGTCAGCAGCCAGCTGGCAACAACCCCCAGGTTTGCCGCCAGCAACAGCGCCGTTAGTGCCGCCAGCTGGGTAACCAGCGACCAGTGGCGAAACGCGCCGGAGAAATGGGCGATTTGGTCCACCGCGTGAATGGGGTTGGCGCGGGCGCGCACGGCGATACGCACTTCAGCGATAGCCACCGGCAACACCACCAGCAATAAGAAGACGAGGTAAGCCACTAGGTATACCGCGCCACCATTAGCGGCGAGCTGTTGGGGAGCCTTCCAAAAGTTACCCAAACTCACAACAAGGCCGGTCGCCGCCGCTAGAAATGTCCAGCGACTTGACCAGATACCCTGAACTTTATTCTTCTTGAGGGCCATAAACCGCCGGCGAAAGTCATCAAAGCAGCGCTATTTTTACCTGAGCGCCATAGGTTTTGCCAGCGAGTCACTCTATAATCGCCGCCATGAGCAAAAAGAAACCTAAGAACACCAGCAGCACGATCGCCCTGAATAAGAAGGCGAAGCACGACTACCACCTCACAGAAAAATTTGAGGCGGGCTTGTCGCTGCAAGGCTGGGAAGTGAAAAGTCTGCGCCAGGGCAAGGTACAGATCACCGACACCTATGTGCTGCTAAAAGACGGTGAAGCGTTTCTGCTCGGCGGCAATATCACCCCACTACTCAGTGCCTCCACCCATTTTGTGACCGACCCCGGCCGCACGCGCAAACTATTGCTTCACAGCAGAGAACTGCGCAGACTGGAGGAAGCGACCCAGCAAAAGGGCTACACCTGTGTGTGTACCGCCCTGTACTGGAAAAAGCATTTGATAAAGGCGGAGATCGCCCTGGCCAAGGGTAAGAAAGATCACGACAAGCGCGAAACTGAAAAGAATCGCGACTGGGACCGCCAGAAACAGCGCATACTGCGCCAACACAATTCGTGAGTGACACACGCCCGAGCCGATGAAAACTCTCTACTTGTTAAGGCATGCCAAATCCAGCTGGGATGACGACCAGCTCAACGATGCCGAACGCCCGCTGACCCGCCGCGGGAAACGAGACTGCGGCTTGGTCGCTCACCAATTAGAGCGCAACCATAAAAAGTTTCCGCAGGTATTTTGCAGCTCTGCCAATCGCTGCCAGGAAACCCTTCAGCGCTTCCGC
The DNA here is from genome assembly GCF_964011655.1 of uncultured Spongiibacter sp. Taxonomy (NCBI): domain Bacteria; kingdom Pseudomonadati; phylum Pseudomonadota; class Gammaproteobacteria; order Cellvibrionales; family Spongiibacteraceae; genus Spongiibacter; species uncultured Spongiibacter sp. The sequence goes on from NZ_CAXGPO010000023.1 coordinate 12,512, forward strand.
ACCGAATCGGATGTTTTCGACCACGCCGAGATACATACCACTGAAGACCTCTACACCTTCGACATGCAGCAGCTGCTCACCTGGCTCAAAGAGCTGGGCAACCAGTACGACAACGTCCTGATTATCGGCCACAACCCAGCGCTGCTCGACTTAGTGAATTACCTCTACGACGGCGAACTGGATCAGCTCGGCACCTGCACCTTTGTCGAGCTGGAAATCAACGTTGAGTACTGGGACCAACTGCGCCCCGACAGCGCCAAGCTGCAAGACCTAATACGCCCCAAACAGCTGCGCTAAGCCGCTGCACCAGGAAGCCATTGCCGCATGAGCGAGCCAGAAGTTCTCAAGAATATTCGCATCGTTCACGATGTTCTCATCCTCAAGAAAAGCCACAAGCTTATTCGCCGTATGCAGCGCGCATTGGCCCAGCCAGAGATTCACGGCTACCAGGTGTGGGGCTCATCGTTTTTGATCATGGACTACCTGCTGCAACACCCTCCCCGCCGCGGCAGTAAAGTGATGGAAATCGGCTGCGGCTGGGGAATACTGGGTATTTTCTGCGCGCAGCAGTTCAAGTCCAAAGTGACCGCGGTAGACGCCGATGAGCACGTCTTCCCCTACCTGGACGCCCACGCCCTGCTCAATGATGTCAGCATCACCCAGCGCGTAGCTCGCTATGAAGAACTCACCGCTAGCGACATGAAAAGCCAAAAAATGGTGTTGGGCGGCGATATTTGCTTTTGGCCGAAGCTGGTACAGCCGCTTTTCAATGCCATTGAAACGGCTCTCGCTGCCGGCGTGAAAACCATCATTATCGCCGACCCCGGCAGGCCACCTTTCCACAAGCTCGCATGCAAATGCGAAAAGGCGTTTGGCGCCGAACTGATCGACTGGGAAGTGAGCCACCCCAAAAAGCAGAGCGGCGAATTGCTGGTTATTAAAGCCTAAACGTTAGCTGCGCTTCTTCTTAGCTTTTTTGCCTTGTGGGCGCGCCTTATAGTCCAGCTTCGCCAGACGCGGTAACTTGCCCGATTCCAGATAGCTATGAATCTGCAACTGAGAGCGCACCTTCGGCGCACTCTTCTTGCGCGGGCGAAAGGCGTTAGTCTGGCTGGGATCAATCAGCCTCGCCTTTACATTATCCGCCCACTGAATATCGATAATGCTCTGAATGCGCTGCTGAAGTTCGGGGCTGTATATCGGGCAAGTGACCTCAACGCGGAAGTCGATATTGCGCGTCATTAAGTCAGCCGATGAAATAAAGTAACGAGGCTTGCCGCTATTGCGGAATATATACACCCGAGGGTGCTCCAAAAAGCCGTCGACAATACTGATGGCCTCTATATTTTCACTCAAGCCCTTCACGCCCGGCACCAAGGAGCACATACCCCGCACAATCAGACGTATTGGCACACCGGCCTGGCTCGCCTCATACAGCTTGTCGACCAGCTCCCGATCAACCAGATTATTGCACTTAAGCGTTATGCCGCACTCGTCGCCGCGCTTGGCCGCATCGATCTCTGCCTGAACATTTTCAATCACTCTATCGCGGCTATTCAGCGGCGAAACCGCAAGGTGCTGGAAGTTGTGCCGCTTATAGGTGTAGGCAATAAAGTCAAAGACCTTCGCCACCTCATCGCCAATGGCTTGGTCGTAGGTGAGCAGGCTGAAGTCGGTATATACCTCGGCGGTCTTCTCGTTAAAGTTACCGGTTCCCACGTGGCTGTAGTATTTCTGAACGCTGCCTTCCTGACGGCTAATAGAGATCAACTTGCTGTGCACCTTCAAGCCCGGCACACCCAAAATAACGTTAACGCCACCGTCGGTCAGGCGCTGCGACAGCGCAATATTCGCTTCCTCATCAAAGCGCGCCTGCAATTCAACCACCACCGTAACTTCCTTGTGGTTGGCCACCGCATTGAGCAGCGCATCCACAACATGCGAGTTCGAGGCAACCCGGTACAAACTGATGCGAATAGACTTAACCGCCGGGTCGATGGCGGCGGTCTTCAACAAATCGGTCAGGTAGTCAAAGCTGTGATACGGGTAGAACAGCAGAAGATCGCGCTCGCGCATACAGCTTAGAATATTGTCCGCCGCATCAATCTCCGGCACGCGGATTTTCGGCAGCGACTTGCTGTCGAGGTAGGCCGGCCCCAGGTTGGGAAAGCGCATAAAGTCTTTGGAGTTGTGGTACCGCCCGCCGGGAATCATGGAGTCCAAACGGCCCAGCCCCAGGCGGCGCACAAGATACTCCAACATGTCATTGGGCATTTGCGCATCGTAAACAAAGCGCACCGGATCGCCTTTGCGACGACGCTTCAAACTTTGCGTCATTTTCTCCACAAAGGTTTGCGTCACTTCCTCGCCAAGCTCCAGCTCTGCATCGCGCGTTAGCTTAATGGTATAGGCCTCTGCCGAGTCCAGCGGGAACACGCCACGAAAAACCTGCGGCAGGCACACGCGAATCATATTCTCCAGGGCAATTAGCACCTTGCCTTTTTTACCGTTGCGCCCGGGAATGCGCACAAAGCGCTCGATCCGCGTGGTGGGCACTTCAAGCAAGGCAAAGCGCGTCTGCCCCTGATAGCTCAGCTTAATAGCCAAATAGATCGACGCGTCATTCAACTCCGGCATTGGGTTGGCTTCGTCCAAAACGATCGGCACCAACTCTTGCTGAATGTGGGCATGGAAATAATTGCGCACATACTCAATCTGGGAATCGTCGAGCTGCTTCTCGTTGATAACGTAAATCTTGCGGCGGCGCAGTTCTTTCAGATTGGCGTTGTAGGTCGACTCAAAGCGATGTTGCAGCTTCAACACCTTCTGGCGAATCTCTTCCAACAGCTGCTTGTATTCTTCTTGCTTAGAGGGCGTGGAGAACGCGGCCAGACGACGCACATCAGCAACACGAACACGAAAGAACTCATCCAGGTTGTTGGAAAAAATACCAAGGTAGCGAATGCGCTGAATAATCGGCACCGACGGATCGGCCGCTTCCTGCAACACGCGATCATTAAACGACAACCAGCTCAGCTCCTTGGCTATCCACGCTTTATCGGTGTTCGACTCCGCCATATAAGCAACCCTTACCCTTCAATAAAACACAACGTCGCGCGCGAGCTTAGTTGTTATACATGTCAGCAGTATTACAGTGTACGACGGTCGCAATTACCTTGCACAGGCCTTACACTCAGCCTTCGCATTGGGAATTAATACATGGCACAAAACACCGATTCTTACGCTGCGCTGGACCTCGGCTCAAACAGCTTTCACCTTCTGATTGCCAGCTTTCAAGACGACAAACTTCGCATTATCGACCGCCACAAAGATATGGTGCGCCTTGCCGCGGGCCTAAACGACGACGGCGTACTGAGCGAAGACGCCCAGCAGCGCGCCCTCGACAGCCTGGCCAAAGTCGCCAACCGCCTTCGCGGCGTGCCGCGCAGCCAAGTGAGAATAGTCGGCACCAATACCCTGCGCGCCGCCAGCAACGCCAGCGACTTTATGCAGCGCGCCGAAGCCATACTCGGCCTGCCCATCAACATTATCTCAGGTACAGAAGAAGCCCGGCTGGTCTATCTTGGCGTGGCCAATGACCTCGCGGTAGAAAAGCAAAAACGCCTGGTTATCGATATTGGCGGCGGCTCCACCGAACTTGTTGCCGGCAAGCAAAACCCCAAGCTGCTGGAAAGCCTGCCGATGGGCTGCGTGAGCTACAGCATGCGCTTTTTCAACAACGGCGACATTAGCGAGAAGGCCTTTAAGCGCGCCGTCAACGCCGCTCGCCAGCTCATCTCCCCCTATGTAGAACAGTACAAAGACCAATGGCAGGAAGTGGTCGGCTCCTCCGGCACCATACGCGCCATCAGTAAAATTGCCGCCGAAATGGCGCTGTGCGACACCGGACAAATTACCCGCGACGCCATGCAAGCCATCAAACAACAGCTACTAAAAGCCAGCCACACCAGCGAACTGCAACTGCCCGGACTCAGCGACGACCGCCGCGACGTCATCCCCGGCGGCTTTGCCGTGCTCTATGCCCTGTTCAAAGAAATGGACATACCCGAGCTGCATATCTCCAGCTACGCCGTGCGCGAAGGCATTATTTACGACCTGGCCGGCCGCCTGCACCACAAAGACCGCCGCGACGAAACCATTCGCCAACTCATCGAGCAGTACCATATCGACCCCCTCCAGGGTGACCGCGTCGCCCAACTGTGCAAACGCTGGCTGCCCGCGCTGGAGCCACGCATGAACAGCGACTACCAAGAGGCAGAAAAACTACTGGTCTGGGCTGCGCAATTGCACGAACTCGGGCTGGCCATTGCCCACGGCGGCTACCACAAACACGGCGCCTACATACTGAAGAATGCCGACTTGTCGGGCTTTTCCAGACAAGAACAAGCGCGGCTCAGCATGCTGGTGCTCAACCACCGCCGCAAACCCAAAAGTCTGGGTATTGCCGAATACGGCGTCACGCCCGACTGGGTAATGATCAGCCTGCTGCGCCTGGCCTGCCTGTTTTACCGACGCCGCCAGGCCTTCGAACTCACCCACGACATCACCCTGCAGAGCCCCGAGCCCGACCTTATCGAGCTAAACGTGCCCCAAAGCTGGCTGGACGCCAACCCACTCACCGCCGCCGACCTCTGCGACGAAGCCGAGCTGCTTGCCAAAAGCGTGAACATCCAGCTAAAAATTCAGCCCCAAAACCCCAAGCAATGAACTTTGCTAGTGCCGCTGTAGTCGAAGTGGTACGATACCCTATTGCAGATTTCGGGGCCGATTTGGATTCGACGCCGGTTACAAAACTCTGTGGTGCATGCCGTGAGGACAGCGAATCACGTAAATCCAAAGCTGTTAACTTATAGTTGCCAACGACGACAACTACGCTCTAGCGGCCTAAACCCCGTTAGCGGTTGCTACCGGATGCTTGTAAACGGGACGCAACCGTCAGATAGAACAAGCTAGCTGTGACGTTTGTCTGAGACCGATCAGCGAAACCTTTAATCAGAATCGCCAACTACGTCCTGACCGTTGGGCTGTAAGCGGCTAAATCAATAAACGGAAGCTAAGCATGTAGAGCCCCGAGCGGCGGACTGGCGGACGGGGGTTCAATTCCCCCCGGCTCCACCAAACATGGGTCTCCTCGAGACCCACTATCACCTAGTAATACCTATCAAAAACAGACACTTACCGGAAACCACCCAGGTTCCCGGTTTGTCTCTGTGGGTGCTCGTGGGTGTGGAAAATGGCACAAATTTGACACAACGACGGCACAAGGGCCGTTTGCCCTCACCCGCTCAGCTGTCACCCGCATCCGCCAACTTCTCGAAGAAAGTGACTACCAGGGCGCGCTAAGCCGCCTCCATTACGGCGCAAATACCGCCTACCTCCACGATTTCGACCTGTCGCTGTCAGACAGCGGCCTGCGGCATTTCGCAGAAGACCTTGCCACCAAGACAAGGGCCATTCGTGCCCGGCTCGCACTTCGCCCCTCGCTTACTCCAACAGTATTGGCTCAGCTCGCCGCTCGTTACCAGATCAAGCTGCCCAGCAACGAACGTGAATATAAGATAGAGCACAATAAAATGGGCACCCCAGCCTGGTGGATCACCCGCCTGCGCCACCTGCAACGCACTCACCTGGACACGGTTCACCGCGACCTCAACTTAGTGAGCAAGCGCCAAGCAATCTACACCAGCAATGCGGCGGTCATGCTATTTGGCGATGCCCAACAGCGCGCCGAACACTATCTGGACAATACCGAATTAGAGAACGGCGCAGGCAAGCGCCTATCACTTCGGGAAATCGCAGAGCACAGCCTCAGTAATCCCGCCGTACGCAACGCTGAGTTCATGGTGCGCATAAAAGGCTTTGAGCAAGTGAGCAAGCTCTACAGCCATGTTGCCCAGTTCTTTACCCTGACCTGCCCATCACGATTTCACCCCACCCTGCACACCGGCGAGCCTAACCCCAATTTTGACGGCAGTACGGTTCGTGATGCACAGCGCTGGCTCCAAGAATGCTGGGAGCTGATCCGGGCCAAACTCCACCGCTGCGGCATCCGCCCCTACGGCTTTCGCATTGTCGAACCTCACCACGACGGCACCCCGCACTGGCACCTACTTCTGTTCACCGCAGCTGATGATGCCCAGCGCCTAGACCAATATATTCGCCACTACATGCTGAGAGAAGGCGGCAAAGGTGCAGAAAAATACCGGGTCAAAACCGAAGTCATCGACCCCGCGAAAGGCTCAGCGGTAGGCTACATCGCAAAATACGTGTCGAAAAATATCGACGGCAAACATCTGGACACCGACCTAGAAGGCAAACCCGCCAGCGAAGCCTCAAAGCGCATCACCGCCTGGGCGCGCACCTGGAAGATTCGCCAGTTTCAACAAATCGGTGGGCCTAGCGTGCAAGTGTGGCGTGAACTCCGCCGGATCAAACCGGGCAATCCCAGCGCCACAGCGGTCGAGCAAGCGCGCTGCGCTGCCGACGCTGGCGACTGGGCCGCTTTCGTTATCGCAATGGGCGGCGTCGACTTACCCCGCCGCGATCGCCCCATTTCTCCCTACCGAGAACACCGCGAAATCATCGATTTTTCCACCGGCGAGGTACTACCGGACGATACCGCGTGGCACGGCGGCAAGAAGGCTCCCCGGACATTGGGCCTGCAAACACCGCAGCAGGTGATCGTGACACGAACCGAGCAGTGGACCGCGATCAAAACTGGCGGCTCGCGACGCAAGGTGGCCCCGCAGGGGCCGCCTGAGGAGGGAGCATTCAGGCGCGCAGCGCCGTCACTTGGACCTGTGTAAATAACTGTACGGACATCAAACCCACAACCCGAAGACAACGAAAATTAGGAAGCAACAGCATGATCGACCTGATCGGATTTGAGGATGGCTACACCCTTGAAGAAGCCACTGCCCTCATCAACTTACACGTGCTGCGCAAAAAGCAGCTCGTCCCGTCGGAAAACGCCAACCTGGGCGACCTGGGCTATATCTGTGGCGTTATTCATATCAACGACGAGATCGAGATCATTGCCAAATTCCCCGACGTGCTGATCCAACTGCCCAAACACAAGGTTGAAGAGCTGCTAGAGATACTGCCCGACGATGATTTCTAGCCACGCGCTATTCACCGTGTATGAGCTGTATTTTCTGAACAATCAGCAGTTCGGCTTTTACATGACCAACGCAGCGCCGCGCAGCTATGTGCAGGTCGTCGATTTCGGAAAGGTGATCGATGATCGGTGGATCAGTGTGAAGCCCGGCGCAATATCGCCAGAAGAAGCGCGGCGTCGTGGTTTGTCTTACCTCGCCATTCGTTATGACCTAAACACCAACGAGTGTATTGGCACCGGCCTACACATCCACGACAGCGACCGAGGCTGGTCTCGCTACCAGCCTGATCTTTAAAAATACGCTTCAGTGTTTCTTGGCGGCGCCTTTTTCATGCGGCCTCGCTCCGTAATAAGCGTTAGAACGGAGCGGCACACCCCGCTTGGTAATATGGTCAAAAGAGTACAAATGCTCTGATCGTGATCTAGAGCACCGCCCTATCAGGCGGCCGCGAAATTCGCGCCGCCCTTGCACTACGGCTAAGTGACCACCACACACCGGGCAGCTCGCTTCATACTTCACCAAGCGAATTTGGCGAATAGGTCTTCCATTCTCGGCTTCGCCCACCTCTAACAGCTCAAGCTGCACATCAATATCACTGAGCCTTAGCATCCAGTCTGGCGCTTTGACGATACCGCGATCAACCAGACTAAATAGCGGGTAGAACATCCACAGTAACAAAACAGAAAGCGAGATTAACCCAAGCTGCCAGACCACTAGCTGACCATTAATTAGCGCAATGCTTCCGACCACAAGCGGCAAACAGGCCAAGAACACCACCCCAAAAACAAACACATTTCGCCGCCAGCCTTCTAAGGTAAGTTCGGCAAAAGGCTTTGCCCAGGGTACAAACGCCGGCAGCTTCCTTACTCGGTACTCCACCAGACGGGGATCAACCGACGTCGCCACTTGCTCTTCGCCCTCGTCGTCAACGCTTTCAAGGCCGAGGTAGTAGTATTTTTTGTTTCTCCCCTTCGACTCCGTGGAAGCAATCACCAACTGCTCGCGCCGTCCTTGTTTGCGCAAGTACTCCCGCAAGGAGCCGCCGTGCTCAGCCAGCAGCTCCTGGTACTTCTTCAAATTGTCGGCCACATAGCGCCTTGCGACTTCCTGGCTGTCGTCAGTCTCTGCAATGCCCTTCATCCGCGCATTGATTTCGGCCACGGTGAACTGGGCTTCCTCAATATCAACCCCAGAGCGCAGGTATTGGCTGGTTTCCTCCAGCAGAGTTGAGAACAATTCCACCGGCTTACGGCTATCCAGGCCCGATTCAGCCAGCCATACGCGCATGGCTTGGCCAACTTCCAACACTTCATCCGCATCTCGACGCAAATTCGCCAAAACACTATCTCCTTGTTTTTATTGAACTTCCTTTCCCAACAACCGGGTTGCAACCCGGTTGCGTTCTGTTGGTCGCCCATTCTGTCGGCAATTATCAGCACCGTTCAACACCAACGGAGACCAAGCGATGAACAAATGGGTAACGATCAAAAAATTTGCAGAAGCCAGCGGCTATTCCGAAGACGCAATCCGCGCCAAAACCAAGAACGGCACCTGGCTATACCGCAAGCACTTCACCAAAGGCCCAGACGGCAGAATCATGATTAACGTAGAGGAGGTCAACCAATGGCTAGAAAATACCGCGGCGTAACCGTGCGAGGCAATGAAAGCATCCAAATCGCATTTACCTATAAAGGCAAGCGCTGCCGGGAGTCCCTGCGGCTCGCCCCTACCGATGCCAACCTACGCTATGCCAACAACCGGCGCATCGAGATTCTGTCTAAAATCGAACGGGGTAGCTTCGACTACCCCACCGAATTTCCAGAAAGCCGCAGCGCGATGGCTCGGGCATCCAAAACCGGATGCCATATCACCGTAGGCGAAGCCATGAACCAATGGCTGATTTCCTGCCAAAAGCGCTGTGCCTACAGCACCGTGCGCGGCTATACGTCTGCCGTGCGCCATTACCTGGAACCGCGCTGGGGCCACTACACTTTGGACGAAATGAATCGCCAAGAAATCGAGGACTGGATCAACAGCCTCACCGTTTCCGCCAAGCGCGTCAACAACACCCTGATTCCGCTGCGGCAAGTGATGGAGCGGGCCTACCTCGACGGCACGATCGAGAACAACCCCATGACACGAATCAAAAACCTGAAAGTCCAAACCCGCGAACCCGAACCCTTCACTTTGGAAGAAATCGACCGCATTCTGTCTGTATTAGAAGGCTCACCAAAAAACGCCGTGCAATTCGGTTTCTGGACGGGACTTCGCACCTCGGAACTGCTTGGGTTAAGATGGGAGAACGTCTCCATAGAAGGGGGCTACGCAATCATCATGGAAGCGCTCGTACATGGACGGCTTAAAGAACCCAAGACATCAGCGGGCAGGCGAAAAATCTCACTTCATAGCAATGCCATCGAAGCGCTTATCAATCAACGGAGAATCAGCAACAACGACTGTTTCGTATTCATCGACCCTAAGTCAGGGCAACGCTGGGCATCAGACCAATCCTTTAGAAAACGCGTTTGGATTCCAGCCATAGAGGGGTCAGGAGTGAAGTACCGTGAGTGTTACCAAATGCGTCACACTTTTGCCTCCCAAATGCTGAGCATAGGCGAATGTCCGATGAAACTCTCCTATCAACTTGGACATGCTGACTGGGGAATGCTACGAAAAGTTTATGGCCGCTGGATAAATGTAGAATAGAAAATTGAACGGATTCACAATATGGCAAACGAGTTTAGCATCACATTTTATAAAATTGAAAAATGCGGAATTTTTGCACCCGGACGCCCCGCAAAACACAAGGCCATGGACTGTGAGGAGCTCCTGACCGAGCTCTCACAATGGATCACTCACAACAATAAACCCATCGAAGAAACAGCAACCTTTGAAGATGGACTCAGCGACAACATTTTGCCGGTTTATTGCCTGTCTATTCACAAAGCAAAGAATAGTGAAAACTTTTTAATAACCACTTGGAATGAATCAGCATCCTTCAAAGGAAAAACGTTATCCATCGAAGCAAAAAAACCAGCGAACAATGCAAAAGTAAACACCAGCAAAATACCAACAGACTCTATACCCGGCTATCCAACATATTTTTGGTTCCTACCCAAGAAAGGTATATATGCAACTATAACGTTTAACACCACTTTAAACGGCAACCCCGGTCTCCAAAAATATCTACGAAATTACTTAGAAAAATGGACAAAATATTCTGTTTGGGACGAAGACGACACCCAGAAAAACACTCTGAATTTTTTAGGCCACAAATTCGGAAGCACCGGCGAAATTCACGAAGACACCGTCGGTGAATTCAAATCACATATGTATCCGCGACCTTCGCAAACAAAATTACTACTTAGCAGATATTCAGAAATCAGGAAAATTAAGCGAAAGGAAATCCTTAAACCAACTGACAGCTCATCCTTAATTGATCCCATAATCAGAAAGCTAGGAATAACCACCTCTTCCCCACCTAACGAACTCAAAGTCGAATACCAAGTCTATAAAACCTTCTCTAAAGAAGAGGTCCAACAGATACTAGGAGAATTCGATAACAACGGAAAAGATAAATGGGATGACGTTGGATTCTACCTAAAAGGACGCCCAACTCCAATTTGGGCTAGCCACTCAACAGCAAGAGACACTTTTCGCCTTAATGTTAAGGATGTCCACAAACCTATACTAGACAGACAGTCACTAATAGATTCTCTCGAACTTCAAGAATCTAGAATACTGAAAATTCTAAAATAATTATGAATAAACAGTATACATTCAATCTTGTAGCACTCTCTCTAGGGCTCATTGCTACCGGAGCGTTGACCTAATTTTTTGGCGACAAGCTATCAATCGTAAAACAGTTATCTATATTTCACTCTTTAAGTGATATTTCGGCCATAATTTTTGCAGTTATGGGAGCATGGATCGCCATCATATACCCCGATGCAATTACTAAGATATATCAGTCAAATGACAGAACTGAAGTCAATCAGCATTCAGACCGGGTTGGCCAGCTCATAACACCGATGCTATTAGGGCTTTTTATAGTATTTTTTGTTCTCGCCCTAGACTTCCTTCATCCACTAATATGCTCGAACGTAACTTTACAACCGGATTCGACCGCATTACCTAAAATACGGTCTACTTTATTTTTCTCCTTAGTCTTGCTAACGTTTTCATTGATGTACTTCTTGCTAAAGACCCTCCTAATTGCATACAGCTTTAAATCCTCGCTATCTAATGAGGCTAAGCAAAAAGCAAAACGTGACGGGTATAAGTCTTCTGGGAAATCGAAATGACACTAAGCAAGACACTGAGAACACAACCTATTGAGTTTATTATGAAATATGAGGGTTCAATTCCCCCCGGCTCCACCAACTAAAAAGGCCAACCCATCTGGGTTGGCCTTTTTGTTTTACCGTCCGTTCAACTTAACCATTCATCAGCAAGTGAACCCAGATACTGGCGGCATAGCCCAGGGCAATCACCGGCGTCCATTTCAGGTGGCTGAAGAAGGTGTATTGGCCTCTTGCCTGGCCCATTAGGGCAACCCCAGCGGCTGAGCCGATAGAGAGTAAGCTACCGCCTACCCCAGCGGTCAGGGTAACCAACAGCCACTGTGAGTGCGGCATATCGGGGCTCATGGTGAGGACGGCGAACATAACCGGAATGTTGTCGACGATGGCCGACATGATACCCACCATAATATTGGCGCCGGTATTGCCCAGGCCACCGTATACGAGGTCGGACGCGACGCTGAGATAGCCGATAAAGCCCAAGCCGCCCACGGCCAGAATAACGCCGTAGAAGAAGAACAGGGTGTCCCATTCGGCGTGAGCGATTTTGGCAAACACGTCGAAGTTGTAGGGGTCGTCGGATGAGCCCGGCGGGTTCTCTGTTCCTTGGTTCCAGTTTTTGGATTTTTGGCGAAGGTAATAGCCGTAGAACTTGAGGTAGGCCAGCCCGGTCATCATGCCGAACACCGGGGGGATGTGCAGGAAGTTGTGGAAGCTGATAGCCGTAACGATAGTCAGCAGGAACAGACCAACAATCACCAAACCGCCATATTTCATTTGCACCTGGCTGCCGCCCGATGCCGGGGGCGTGCCGCTGGGCAGGGCAAATTGCATGATGACGGCAGGCAACAGGAAGTTCACCGCACTGGGAACAAACAGCACAAAGAATTCTTTAAATTCAATAACGCCTTTTTGCCACACCATCAGCGTGGTGATGTCGCCAAAGGGGCTGAACGCGCCCCCCGCATTGGCGCCCACCACAATGTTAATACAGGCAATGGCCACGAACTTGGGCTGGCCAACGCCTACCGCCAACACCACCGCACACATAATTAATGCCGTGGTGAGATTGTCTGCAATGGGGGAAATAAAAAAGGCCAGAATACCCGTTAGCCAAAACAGCGCGCGGTAACTAAAGCCCCGCGCCACCAGCCAGTTGCGCAGCGCCTCAAATACGCCGCGCTCCAGCATTGCGTTTATGTAGGTCATTGCTACCAGCAGAAAGAAGAATAGCTCGGCGTATTCCAGGAAGTTGTGGCGAATTGCCACCTCCACTTCGTGGGGCCGCCCGTTGCCGTTGTAAACCACGGCAATGAGCATCCAAATAATACCTGCGGCGAGCAGCACAGGTTTGGATTTGCGCAGGTGTATTTGCTCTTCCAGGATCACCAGCACATACGCGGCGACAAATACTGCAATGGCAACAAAGCCTACCCAGTGCTGGGTAAGGTCCATTGCGGTGGTATGCGCCTCTGACGCCTGCGCCGCAATAGCCGTTAGCCAGGCAATAGCAAACACTATTCCTCGTTTCATTAAGGTTCTCCCATATGGTGTAAAAATTCTGCTTGGAACGGGCCGTCGACCGAAAATGCGCGATCGGGTATGTCGAGGTGACGGGGCGTTCGCTTGCCGGTAACAAGGTGGACGTGACTCAGCGACACGGCGTGTGCGAGTCGAATAGGGGCACGAAAGGACACAACTCAGGTTGAACCGGCGACAATCGCCGGGACTATACGCCTACTGTGGCGGACGCACTATTCGACTTTTGTACAAGGCGAAGGACTGCTGCGACAAACTGCACTGTTACGGCTGAAAAACTTGGCGCGGAAGGTAGCAGCTTTAGCAGGCTGCGCATTGATCTAGCGCAAGATCTGGCGTGAAAACCGACTCAATTCGGCAACCACAATGCGCAGATGCGGATGCGCCGCTCAATGGAACTTTCTCAGCGCCCCGCTGACACAGCCCCAATAGCACCAACATATTGTTCGTTACTTGGGAGGCAGGTATCCACAAAAAATCGCCAGCGATAAGGAGAATAATCGTGATGTCACTGCGAGCAGCAACGCGCTTGATCGCCCTTCTATTCATTCCACTCCTCTTTTCCGGGCATACCCTTCACGCAGCACCGCCGACGACCAGTGATAGCTCGTCGGTCCTCGCAGAGTTACTTGAGAACGAAGGCGCCCGCAACGCGTTGATTGAGCAGTTGCGCAACCCGTCCAAGGCAGTAAATACCAGCGACGCCCCCGACAAAGAGCAAGCATTTTCAGAGGATGATAAATCGCCCTCAAACAGAGAGGCTAGCGATAGTAAAGACTCACTCGCCCGCCAGCTTGCAACCTTAACCGCTGCCGCTGGCGAGAATTTCAAACGGCAGCTGGCTACGCTGGCAGCAAGCGTCGAGGCGCTGACTCACAGCGACGACAAACACCGCGTTGATTTGGCCGCTATTATTCGCGCCGCAAGCCACCTAGCCCTGCTGGCATTCGCAACATTTGCGCTGTTTTTTATTCTGCATCGCGCCGCCAAGTCGCTGTTTGCTGGCATTAATGATTGGGCGGTGCGCGGCTCCCGCAAATTCGCCATGCTGAGAACCGTGGCCGCGGTAAGCGCCGCCGGGCTGGTGGATTTAGCAACGGTATTGCTGGCCTATGCGTCGGGTCACGTGATTGCCTCGCAGTTGTCTGCCGAGGCCGACGCCGATAGCACTCGCCTCGCGCTGTTTCTCAATGCGTTTTTGATCGTTGAGGGAATAAAACTGGTGCTGCGGGCGCTGTTTGCCAGTCGCTTTCCGGCTCTGCGGTTGTTGCCGCTTAACCAACGGCAAGCAAAGTACTGCAATCGGTTTTTCGCCAACATCACAGGCTTTACCGGCTACGGCATTATGGTGCTGGTGCCGATTGTGAACGCCAATGCCTCGGAGGCGCTCGGCAGCGCGCTGAGCACCAGCATTGTGCTGCTCGCTGCGCTGTACTACACCGCCACCGTTTTACTAAACCGAAAACGCTTGCGAGACCAGCTATTCGGCAGGGCTGCCAACTATCAGGGCAGCCACCGCATTGCCCTGCGCCTGCTGGCGCGCAGCTGGCATTTACTGGCGCTGGCCTACGCACTGGTAGTGGTCTTTACCAGTTTGCTCCGGCCCGAAAGCGCCCTGCCCTTTGTGGCGCTCGCCACCTTGCAGACTGCCGCCTATGCCGGTCTGGGTGCATTGCTGCTCGTTGTTCTTCGCCAGTTGATCGGCAGGGAGGTGCGGCTTTCTGAGTCGATCAATGAGCAACTGCCCCACCTTCAAAAACGCCTGAATACCTATATCCCCACCGGTTTACGAATACTGCGAGGGCTGGTGACCGCCGCAATTGTTGTGTGGTCACTCGACGCCTGGTCGGTGTTTGACCTGGGCCAGTGGTATGCCACTGAAGTCGGCCGCAGCACGGTGTCATCGCTGGTTGATATTCTGCTCATCCTCGCCCTGGCCGCCGGCTTGTGGATTGCACTGGCCAGCTTTATCGAACACCGCCTTTCCCCCACGGGCATGGCCAATGCCGCACGCGCTGCCCGCGCAGAGACGCTACTTGGCCTGTTCCACACCTCACTTGCTGCGGTCATTATTGTGATGACAACTATGATCGTGCTGTCGGAAATTGGCGTGGACATCGGTCCACTGATCGCGGGTGCCGGGGTGCTCGGCCTGGCGGTCGGCTTTGGCGCGCAAAAACTTGTGCAGGACGTGATCAACGGCATATTTATACAACTGGAAAATGCCATGAACACCGGCGACTACGTGCACGCTGGCGGCCATGAAGGCACAGTTGAACGCGTGGGCATTCGCTCGGTTGCCTTGCGCGACCTGTTCGGCACCTACCATATTGTGCCCTTCTCGTCGGTCGATGCGGTGTCGAACTATACGCGCGACTTTGCTTACCACCTTGGCGAATACGGCATCGCCTATCGCGAGAATATCGACAAGGCCATCGAGCACTTGCAGGCGGCCTTTGAGGAGTTGGCAAGCGGTGAGCACAAGCAAGACATTCTCGAGCCAATGCAAGTGGCGGGCGTGTCGGCACTGGCCGACAGCTCGGTAAATATTCGCGTGTTGATTAAAACCGCGCCCGGTATGCAGTGGGCCGTTGGCCGCGCCTACAATCGCTTGGTGAAGATGCACTTTGACGACGCCGGTATTGAAATCCCCTTCCCGCATACCACCTTGTATTTTGGCGAGGGCAAGAACGGCGACGCACCAGCCGCCAATGTGCGCTTAGCCAGTAGCGATGGTGATGTTGTGGCCAGCCAGGATTCGGCGCGCTAGCCGCCAGCATTCATCACCAAGGCGACCAGCACAATTTGTGGCACCGTCAGCAGCGGCAAAAACAACGCCGCTTTCCAGCTGGCGGTGCGCTCCTTCATCACCATAATTTCGGTATAGTCGGTGCTTGCACCCGTCATTAAAAACGCAAAACTGTTTCCGGGGGCATTCGCTCTGGTTAACAGGTCTGCCGCAATCGGCGTGGAGCCTTCGGAACACACTTCGATAATCGTGGCCGCCACAATCGTTGCCCCCAGGCCCAATAAGCTCGGCCCGAAATAACTGGAAAAGATATCCGCCGGCACAAAGCTCTTTAGGGCAACGGCAAGCACAATGCCAAACAACACCCAGCGCATCACCATACGCGACTCTTTTATGCCATCGACAATCATGGTGAATACAAAGCGCTTATCAAAACGCGTGTCTCGCAAGCCGGCCTTTGCCTGCGACCAAAAGTCGAAATTTTCTGGCAGCGCAAGCGTGTTGGGGTTAGCGGGCAATACGCCGCGCCGCACCAAGGCATCAAACAAGCAGCCACTAATCACGGCAATTAGCACCGATGCAAGAATGAACACCACCGTCCACTTCAGCCCAATCAGGGCGACCAATATCAAGGTGAGGGAAAAGGAGTTCCAGGGGCTGGCGATAAGAAAGGCCATCACTTGCCCCAGGCTGGCGCCGCGCTCATAGAGTTTGGCACCCACCATTAATATGCCGTGATTACACAGGTCGAGCAGCACGCCTGCCGCTGTGGCCCGAACAATGCCTGTGAAGCCGCCACCGGCGCCCAATACGCTTACTACAAACTCTCGCGGTATACGCGTTAACAGTGAGAGCATCACTACCCCCAGAGCCATGCCCCACCACATGGTATTCACCAGGCTTTCGGTGGCCTCCGCTGCGGTGTGCAGCCAAGTGGGCAGGGCGTCGCTGGCCACTAGCGCCAACGCGTACAGTACAGCGACAATTGCCATAGAGCCCCACAGCAACACATCAAAGGACTGCTTGCTGTGACAAGAGGGTGAATTATTGTAGTGGGAGGTATCGCAAGTAGACATTCGGCGCTCCAATTCACTGCTCGCTCACAGTGAATCAAAACCCCGAAGGCTCTGCAATGCTAGTCGTTTTGTTCAACCCAGACGCTGATCGCCAGCAGTAATACCGCGACCATCACATACGGCGCGGTGGCATGAAAAGCATAAATAAACGTGCCTAGCATAGGCCCGACGACCACGCCGACGCCCTGCGCCGCGGTGACCGTACCGGCAGCAGCGCCCTGCTCCTCTGAAGAAACCGAGTTTGCCGCCAGCGCCGACACCGAGGGATATACCCAGCCCATCCCGGCGGCCGCCAAACCAAAACACGCCCACAAGCCCCACACTGATTCAACCCACACGCTGACCATAAAACCACAGGCCGACACCAGTGCCCCGATGCGAATTAGCCGCGCCGGCGGCTGGGATAATTTGCGCAAAATACTCTGCGAAATAATTAACGCCACGCCCACCACCGTTAGCGCAATACCAGCTACCTGAGCGGCCTCGGGCGCGGGAAGCCCGAGCTGATCCAGGGCAAAAAAGCCCACCGTGACCTGAGCAATAGAGACCGAAAATGCCGCAGAGAAGGCCACCACAATGGGGCGTCGCAGGCGACTATCCTGCAGCTTGGGGGCGCGCGTTACCGGCGCCGCCTGAGGCGGTTGCCGAGGAATACGCCACCACACCAGCACCAGCGCCAAGACGGGAAGAACGGCGGTCACGTACATGGGAAAACCCAGCCCGTAGGGCGCCAACAAGCCGACGAAGCCCGGCCCGATCACCATGCCCGCGCCACTGGCTGCGCCGAGTAGTGCCATAGCTCCGGCGCGCTTATCCGGCTCGACATTGTCTGCAACCGTAGCGGCTGCCGTGGCCGGCACCGCGGCGTAGAACAGGCCCACCACCACCCGCCCGACAACCAGACCGAGAAAGGCTAGCATCGGCAGTAATTGGTGGCGCAGTGACAGGTCGATAAACAAGCACAGGCCAAAATAACTCACCGTAAAACCTGTTAGCCCGATCAACATAATCGGCCTGCGGCCGTGGCGGTCACTCAGGCCGCCCCACCAACGTGCGCACAGGATCCAGGTGAATCCCCCCATCGTCATGGCGGCACCGATATGCCAGGGCTCAAGCGACAAAATACGCGCTACTGGGCCCACCAGGGCAACAAAGGCCATGATCGCCAAGGTGCAGCTAAAGTTTTGAAACATCAACGGCGCAAGGCTGAAGGCCGGTGAAGGCAACTCAGGTGAGGCACTCGCCATAGTGGGATCCTGTTAGGGCGTCGGGAAGGTTTTCTACCCGGGCGACAATAAACAACTCTCTATAGCAGTGCAATCTCGGCAGCGGCCACCCAGCAAGGCGCTATGGAAACTGAGCAGCGAATCATATTTTTTACTGCGTTTTACCTACCTAGCAAGGCAATTCTCCTTCAGCTATGATCGCTGCTATAAATAACCTTCGGTGATGTAAACCGTATGTGGCACCATGGATGGCTGAGAACACGACCCGCCTTACCAACGTCGTAGCAGGGAGTATCGTCGGTATACTGCTGCTATTTTCTACTGCGACATATGCAGAAACGGCGTGCCATTTTGATTGGGATGGACATGCTGAACCCTTTGTTGCCTTAGCGGGCCCGTGGTGCGCAACACATGATGACGCCAATGGCGTGCTGTCGATACCGGGCACTTGGTACAACAAGAAGCTAGCCGGCCAGCCCATCCCCGGCAGCGCGTCTGTTCGCTATTACGTGCATGTGAATCACCCTGAGCTCACCCATCCTCTGGTTCTGCGTCTACCCCGCCCCTACGATAGTTACCGCCTTTACGTAAACGGCCAAATGCTGCTGGCCACAGGTCACTACCGCGCAGACGGGGCCGCCGAGCGCTATCCCCACTACATACAGTTTCAGCCTCAAGGCAGTGTAAGCACTATCGAAGTTGATGTTTACAATCAGCAATTTATGGCGGGTGGCATGCGCTCCCCGCCTCGCATCGGTAACGCCGACAGCATGTATGAATCCCGCGCTCGCGCGCTCGCTATTGAAGGCTTTCAATCAGGGTTACTAGCCTTGATGGCTTTTATACAACTGGCTCAGTTCGCCGCCGCACGCCGGGTTTATGCTGCGCAACTTTTCTTCGGGCTAACGTGCCTGTCTGTTGCCATATTCTCTGGCTTAGGTGGAGAACAATGGCTCAGCTTATTGCTAAAACATTGGGGACTAGCCCCTGACTTAGCGCTGCGATGGGCGATGATACCTCTGGCGATTCTTGGCCTGACCGAGTTCAGCTCACTGCTATTTCCCGATGAATTTCACCGTCGCCCCCGTCAGTGGTGGCGAGTGATTGCCGGCCTCTTTCTTATTGCCTGCATTGTGGTAGATGGGCGCCCGTTAGCTCTACTATTTTGGTTAATGGAGTGCGCAGCACTACTAATGTCGGCGTATGTTCTATACGCCACCTTTCTAGCTGCAAAACACAAGCGTCCAGGGGCTCTCTCACTGACCGTGGTTTACGGCATTTTATTTATCACCGTGATGCGCGATATTGCGGTGGATTTTCAGGGTCAGTACTTAGGAAATCTCGGCCCTACAGGCATGGTTATCTGTCTTGTCTGGCAGGGCCTGTTATTGGCCCGCCAAAGTGCTAGGGATTATAAGAAATCGGTGGATTTAGTGCGGCAACTAGAGCAGGCAGAGGCCGTAAAGGATGAGTTCTTAGCCAATACATCCCACGAGCTTCGCACCCCCCTACAAACCATTATTGGGCTCGCGGGCATAGACAGCCAAGTAGACGATCAACGAGGGCACAACGCCGCTTTAATCGGCGATACCGCACGCAGATTAGCATTGCTAGTAGACGACCTGATGGACCTAACGCGTATGCGCCATCAGGGTATTCATGTCCAGGCCACCCCGCTGGCAGTGCGCGACGAATTTGAAACTCTTCAACAATTATTCTCTCCAATGATACGCCATCGCGATCTGCGCATCGTCATCGACCTAACTGACGATATGCTAGCCGTTCGCGCCGACCCCAAGCGGCTGCGCCAGGTACTCTACAACTTACTCGGCAATGCCGTTAAGTTCACCGCTGAGGGCGACATAACACTCTACGCATACCCCTGTGAGGGGGCAATTCGGATAGGAGTGCGGGATACTGGCCCAGGCATGGGCAGCAAGCAGTTGCAGCTCGCGCGCCAGCGCTACCAACAAGGCTCAATCGCCAGCGAGGGCGTAGGCCTCGGCCTACCTATTAGCCATGGAATACTGCACGCACATGGTTCTGCCTTGGAAATTAACTCGACGCTAGGCATCGGCACCGACTGCCATTTTTTGCTCCCGCAGGCCTCACTGACACAACAAACTGCACCCGTAAGAGCGCCGAGTCAGGACAGTCCGCCAAGCACGCGTGCACCAATAGCAGACTCTCTGCCCGAGTCTGACTACATATTACTGGTCGACGATGATGGCTGTATCCTCGACACACTCACACAGGTTCTAAGCTCGCTGGACTACCCCGTTATTGCAAAAAGCCGGGTAGATGACGCCTTATCACTGATCAACGACCGACCACCCGCACTACTAGTCTTAGACCTAATGATGCCCGCTGTTTCCGGCTTTGAAATAGTAGAAATGTTGCGCCAGCACTACAGCCCGAGTCGCTTACCGATTCTGGTTCTCTCAGCTCGCCAAGCGGAAAGCGACCAACAACGGGCCTTATTGCTGGGCGCCAATGACTTTCTGGTCAAGCCGTGTGAGCCTTTGGAGTTGTGCAACCGCGCCGAAGCTCAGTTGGCGCTACGCGAAAACTATCGTCATCGCTGGCTGCAACGACTGGAAGAGCAAGAGCAGGACCACATTATCAACGAGCTGCTACGGAGCGATCGCCCGGTAGTAGTGACTAATACTCAGGGTAAACTGCTGCTGGGGAATGAATCAGGAAAGAAAGCCATTGCATCAGGGCGCGAGCAAGCCGAGCTGAATCTGCCTCTACAGGGACAAAGACGCTTGCTGCTTTGGCCCACCAAGCACTCACAACAGAGCCCCCGTAGTTTGCTAGTCGCCGCTATGCGAGAAGCCGTTAGATGCTGGGAAGAAGATGGCCGCAGTCGAATTCAGCTCGCCGAACAATCCGGGCAGTGGCGTGTGCAACTTGACGGCAGTACCGCTCGGTCTAGAACGTTTGACCGCTATACTTCGCTCGCTTCTCTACCAAAGCGACCTAACGTTGATCGTATTATCAGCACCGTTCGGCATGTTGAGCAGCATTTACCCGCCTCCGGGGTCGAGCTGCAAAATCTGCTGGCCCGCATTGAGGCCCTGCGCTCGGTCAACCCCCGAGTATTTATCTCCCAGTAAGCCTCATTCTCGGTTGTTACCAGTTTTTACCATCCACGTTATGACTGTTAGCAACATGTATAACCAACTGATAAATATGGCTTTTCTGTAATAGTTCGGCTCTTCCTCCGACTGCCCTAGTGTTTGCTCGTGGCACCAGCTAAACGACAATAACTTCCCTAACCACTGTCCAGCAGGCTAGAAGCGTCGTTCTAGCAAAAAGGGATTTCCGCTATGCAGACACGTACATGGGTGACCATCCTCATCATCGCAATAACCAGTGCCTGTGGCGGCGGTGGCGGCGGCGGAGGCAAAAGCACTTCACCACCGCTGGAACCTGAGGCGTTTTTTGCCGAGGTGGTCCGCAAGCCTTTCGGTAGCACCCAGCGCGACTGCGCAGTATCTCTATCAAACAACCAGGGCACGGTCGGAGATATCGTCCGCATTGCCAATGTT
The DNA here is from genome assembly GCF_964011655.1 of uncultured Spongiibacter sp. Lineage (NCBI taxonomy): Bacteria > Pseudomonadati > Pseudomonadota > Gammaproteobacteria > Cellvibrionales > Spongiibacteraceae > Spongiibacter > uncultured Spongiibacter sp. The sequence continues at coordinate 34,096 of NZ_CAXGPO010000023.1, forward strand.
CCCCCAGAAATGATGGATCACGCGACGATAAGGGTCATTTCTGACAGTTCAGATGGCGAACCCAGTTACGGCTTGGCGTTGCTTAGAAATATCCCTGGCGAGGAGGGAAGCCTTGAGTTCTCGGTTCCTATCAACCCCAATGGCGACCTCGACGGTGGCACGGTTGAACTTGAGCTAGGTGATGGTGTGCGCTACTGCCAACGACAAAGCTTTGTCATTCAAGCGCTGCCAGAGGCAAACCCCGCCGCCGCCTCTGCCCTGGCGGACACCTTGGAGAACTGGCTGGAAGCAGTCATCGAAATATATGGACAAGACCCACAAACGATCCGAAATACTCAGCTACGCGACCTGGATGAATCCCTCTACCTGCTGAAGCTCTATCAAATTATGTTTGAAGGCGGCCCAGAAGCGATTATTCCGACTCTGCAGGACGCCGCTGCCGACGATGACCTTCTGACAGAACGCCTTCTGACAGCCATCGACTTGGAAGGAGCTTATGCCGAACAACTCACACAGTTCGCGATGCTTCCCCCGCTCACTCTGACACAACAGGCTGGACAAGCCGAAACGCGCACAAGACAGCTTCGCAATGGCAGCGCTAGCTGTGAAATCACCCTTCCTTCGTTGAGCTATGACTTTGCTGGAGCCGACGACATCGCCCCGGTAATGCGCATAGCCAACTCACAGGCGGTTGCCAATGAAGTTTTCAGTTCGATCAACACCGCTGCGGGCTCTATCGGCCTGATTCCTCACCCCGCGGTGAAAGCAGCTGCCGGGATTGTGGGCGCTGCAGGCCTTGCGCTACAAACCAGCTACGGAATAGTGACAGACCTCCTGCCTTCCAACTGGGGCACACTGACGTTTACCGTAACCCCGACTTTGTGGCATGAGGACCGCCCAGAAACCTTGCTTGGCCAGGTAACAGATGCCAAAGCCGAGGCCTTTAGCCGCTCTCACAATTTCAGCAAAGATGTGGTGAACCATGCATTCGCTGCCGCAACGATTCTAGGGGGGCCCGCAATTGGAAAACGCGTACCCGCTGGAAAGCTCAACGGAGTGTCCGTGGCAGATGACTTACTGGGTGGTGTCTCACTCGCAATACAGGACACCATGAACAGTGCGATTGAAGAAGCCTCAGACTTTTTGACAGTCTGCGTTGAAAAACAAAGCTTCGGTTTAATCGATGTTTCAGAAGACCGCTGGAGCCAGGCGAATATCAACGGTAGCGCCATCGTATGGACATCACAACGCGACAGGGAATTCATTGGCAAGCGTCTTGGCGATGCAGAGATCGAGTTGGTCATTCGCGAATCTGAATTTGGCTCCAGCAAAAAAGCTTCGCGAAACGTAACCACAGGTCGTGCCGATGTCGTTAGCAACGTGGCATCAATAAGTGTAAAAGAGCCCGGCGAGGTAATCACCGTCGAAGCGTCTCGGCCCGATGGCGCTTATTCTCGAGACCAAATTGGTATTGAGGTTATTCCCGCTTCGGCTGCGGTATTGCAGAACACGGTCCACTACGACAATGACCGCGTTGTATTCACCCTCAAAACCAGTACCGAATCTAAAAAATATCCCTTTGAACTGCGCCTTTTCCCCACCGGGAAAATGCTCGAACCCCTCGACTCATCAAGGGATGAAATCGTAAAAATACTTAACGAGGGAACACTGACTATCAACTACGAAAAAGACTGTGTGAAACCTGGCGACAGCATCGTCTTTTCCGCAACACTCGATGGCTTTGCCAACAATGAACAGTCTGTCGTATGGGATGTCTTTGGCGCAAGCGTAGTAGACAGCGATGAACTCAGCATTACTGTTCGCGCACCCGCCAACCCCGGAAGCTTCAATGTGAGCGCTGTAGCAACCGCAAACAGCGATGTTGAGGATGAGGTAGAGGTCAGCGTGCAACCGGATTGTCTGCGTAAGATTCTTCATCCTATTGCCGCTTTTACCACTGATGGCAACGGATACTATGGCACCAGCGACCCAGATGATCCGAATCCCGTTTGCCCGACGGGTGAGCATGACGGCACCCAATCTGAAACATTAATTGTCGATGAGACAGACATTATCGCTCCGCCCGATATACCCGACCAGTCAGAACTCTGGCAAACGAAACAGGAAACCCTGAACAGCAGCCTGTATCACCAGTCTACCCGTTACAACGCCATTGGCGAGTCGCCAAACGAAAGCTGCCCGAGCTATAGCTTTTCAGCTTCATCAACGGGCTCGGCAATATTTGGCAGTACTGCGGAAGGCGGACTGTCAGTCAAGCTAGATGCCAACCTGCAAACCGATTGCAAGAGCATTCAGGATGATAACGGTGACTACGTGGAATGCGCTGGGGCCTCAGCGAATACCGGCGTCAGTGGTTTTTACTACCTGGATATTGAAGAGGAAACGACTCTGCGTTTATCCGGTTCACTCCAGTGTAGCAACCTAGATGGCTATATCATTTTAACCCCCGTTACCGCGACTGTTTCGCGCTTTCGAAATGGTCAACCTGTTGAGCCTAGCGACGATAACCCCACCGGGGTATTCGATGAGGAAGGTAGCCCACGCTCGCCACAATTGGTAAACGCAGTATGTAAAGACCCGAACGAACTGATAATTATTGACGAGACGTTCACTTTAGCAGGGGCCGAAGCAGGCCACACAGACCTTGTCGCCATAAGTTTGCTGGGTAATTTTTTGATTACGCCAGGCATCATCGATAAAGAAGGCTACGGCATGCCGGACATATCGCAAATAGAGCCTCCAAAAGAAGGCAGCTACACCGGCGGTGGAATTATCGAGCTGGAACTGCAATTGGAAACTAAGTAAGTACTACGGGGCAGTGATGCCCCGAAGCAATCACCGTCAGGGGTACGACCATGAACCTTAAAACACTTTCAGTAGCGCTCATCGCAAGTGGCTTGATGCTTGGCTGCAATGACAAAGGTGGCTCCTCGGGCGGTAGTAGTGGCACGGAGCTACCCAGCTCAGTAGCCGGTGTTGTGCGCTTAGACTCTGGCGAGCCCCTCAGCGATTTAACAATAACGCTATTTGACAGCGACAATAACGCGATAGCGACGACACGCAGTGACGCCGAGGGTCACTATCAATTCCAGGTTAGCGATATGAGCTACCGGCTACGCGCGGATGCAGTACTCGACAATGGTACAGCACTGAGCCAAGGCATGACGGTCAACCTAGCCGCGCCCCAAAGTGACACATTACCGCCAATCATCTTTCCCGACTTGAATTCGGCGGCACTGGTGGTTACCAATGGTCGCGCCCAGGGTGAAGGGATTAGTGTCGCATCAATCCCGGATTCACTAAGCCAACTTTGGGCAGCTGGCTTTCGCGCCGATGATCTTTCAGCTTTTCCCGGTGTGGCCACTACTGCAAGCGACCCCTTTACGTCGGGCGGGTACTGGTGGTTCGGCGCCACTGACAGTACGGGCCAACGCCTTTCGCAGTTTAATCCACCTCTTTCAATTACCGTTGACGTAAACCCGCATAACCTTAGACAGTATTACGATGCTACCCCAGGAAACGACCAAATCGACGTAGCCATGACCTCCTTTAATGCCGATACCGGACTCTGGCAGAATGAGGCCAGTGGCATACTGGTCGATAAAAATGGTGAAGTAATTCCAGAATCAGCGCTATCTGCAATCCAGTCAGGTAGCTATGACAAAGTTGTCAGACTAGCATTCTCAGCTCCACACTTTTCCGCCTATTCTGCCGCACTGTTTTACCGTATTGGCTTACCGGATTTTAACGACGCCAATGCTGGACTTGAGCAAAAACATCTACGGCCTGAAGTAGCTTTTAACACCGGGGATAACTATTTCGACTTTTGGCTAGGAGATTCGGTTGCGGGTGAAAGCCAGCCACGCCAGGGTGATAGCAGTGACGATGGGTTGCGAAGTTGCGGCACATCAAGCTGGGTAAAAGTGAGTTACAAAGTAGTACCGGGCACGAATCCGCGAACCGTGTATTTACAAGTTTTTCAGAAATCCGGGCCCCTTGAAGATATTGACGGAGAGGCTCCTGGCACTGACTACACGGTACGCTTTGATAGCGGAGACTGGGTGGGCAAGAATATACCCGTCGAAAACTGGAGCGCCAGTTTCGGGCCGATTCGTTATGCCTACCTCAAGCTAGAGGACTACCTAGGCGCGGGGCACGGCCAGGGTTATCTAAGGCTGCAACTTACCGGCAGCCCCTTGCTCACAGGACAAGTCGGTGTTGCCATGGTACACGAGGGTGGTGAAGTCGAAGACTATCTGGATTCTTGCGCTTATATCTTAGGTGTTGAAGTTTCAGGTCAGCCGGATGACAGCGTTACCGCAAAAGCGCTTCAGTGCAGCAGCGATGATGAGAATTGCAGCCTGCGCATTGGGTCAGCCGAAACAGTGACTTTTTCTGCTTTTCGAGACGGCCAATCAATTGCCGTAGACTGGTCTGTACCCTCGGATCTGGTCAGCGTGGAACCTTGCAATAGTACCCCCACCTGCAGCGTGCGCCGGGAGGACAACGGCACAATTTCTTTGACGAACAAATCACAATTGAGAGCCAGCTTCCCCTATCCGGCAAACGTTGTCGCCTCCTACATAAGCGGCTTTGGTGCAGTACGCGATTCCAGCACTCAAATTGACTGCGATGCGCGATCACATGAAGACCGTCCAGACAGGGAAGCCTGCTCGGGTGAATTTAATGGCGGCAGTACGGTAGTACTGCATGCGGAAGCTGCCGACGGCTGGGAATTTTCTTCGTGGTACCCCATTAATTGCCTGGAAGGCGATCAGCTCAGCAAGCAATGCTCATTCAAGGTGGTAGACAATGCGCATTATTACCAGCAGGCATACTTTTCTCCTTCGCCAACACTCAGCGTCTCTAATAGCGGTGGCGGAGAAGTTGTGAGCGCGCCCTCTGGAATTGCTTGTTTTGGCAGCGGCAACAACGATGACCAGTGTCAGCGCCGTTTCCCTAGAGGTAGTTCAGTAACACTTCGAGCACAACCCTCGCAAGGCATGGCATTTCACAGTTGGACAGGCCCTTGCGCCGACCAACAATATGGTGAATGCACGCTAACAATAGATGAGGATGTGAACGTGGGCGTGAACTTTGGTGCCTCCGCACCACTAACAATAAACATCGACGGGGAAGGATCTGTCACCAGCCAGCCCGAGGGCATTGACTGCAGCGACAAGGGTGGCAGCTGCCACCAAGACTTCCTATTAGGACAGTCTCTGAAACTGAGCGCCACTCCCACTGCGGGCTTTGCGTTTACTAGTTGGAGCGCACCATGTACCGAAGCAGATACCAGCTGTAGCCTGAACCATAACCAAGCTAGGAAGATCACGGCGCGCTTCAGCCCACTTTACACACTGGAAGTCAGCGTGGAGAACCCCGGAGGCCAGGTTAATGGTACTGGTAGCATTAGCGGTTGCGAGCAAAACGGAGACGGGACAAATGCTTGCCAAGATACCTATTCCAGGGGGAGCGAAGTAACACTAGTCGCTGAGGCTCATGAAGGCTTTGAGTTCGTTCGGTGGGGTGGCGATTGTTCATTTGCAGCTGGCGATAGCCAGTGCCGCTTCACCATCAATGCCGATAGCCAAGTCACCGCCAGCTTCCAACCAATCGCGAGAGCCTATACGTTGATACTGAGAGTTGAGGGGCGATCAGGCACATCCGGTGACTACGAGGAACGACTCATCTGCGACAATGACCGTTCACCGTGCTCTCAAACCTATACCAGCGGAAGTATGGTTTCTCTGTTTGCAGTGCCTGACACATCCAGTGATATCGTTCGTTGGAGCGGTGCCTGCAATGGCAGCGCAGATAATGATGACTGCCACCTCACCATCGACCAACATCATGAAGCTATAGTGACTTTCATCGAAACAAATAGCTCTGACATGGCAACCCTCACGGTTAACTTATCGGGAAGCGGTGAGGGTATGGTGAGTGATGGCCAATTTTCGATGGACTGCTCATCCGGGCCATGTAGCGCCAGCTATCCAATTGGGAGCACCGTCACACTCAGAGCGACACCAATGACAACAGATGATGAGTTCAGCGGCTGGACAGCACCCGCTCATTGCTCTGGAACAACAGGTAATTGCACCATCACTCTCAATGAAGATACAAATGCCACAGCAGAATTTAACAAGCTATAACGATGTCAGCCGCCAGTAACTACTGGCGGCTGACATCGCAGTATCGTTTAACTAGGGCCTGTTAACACTAATTGAGATGCACCTGCTGGAGGTCATTTTTGCCTCCAGCCAGGCGGAGGAAGCGAAGCTTGGTGGGCCCAAACAAGCGACCGACAACAACGCTGGGGGCAAAAATGACGCCAGCCCTCTGGGTTGTGGCTAAAAATCCACCACTCGTCGTCATTCGTCGCTCATTTGGAATAAGCAACCTCTCTTCTCATTCCTAGGTTGGCGAATTTTTAGCCGCAACAGGCGTAACTCAATTAGTGTTAACAGGCCCTAGCAGAGAGTAGACCAAAGGCTACCCGCCCTTGATGTACTCCACTGCTACTAGCTCTCATCCTGCCAGCGGAAGTCTTTGTAAGACTCCCGAATGTCCTTCTTACTCAGCTTGCCGGTTGCAGTGTGCGGCAGAGAGTCAACGAATACGCAGTCTCCCGGAATCCACCACTTGGCGACTTTGTCTTCGAACCAAGCGAGCATTTCTGCCTTTTCCATTTGCTCGCCGTCTTTCAAAATCACTAACAGCAGTGGACGCTCTGTCCATTTCGGGTGAGGAATACCCACCACGGCGGCCTCGGCAACTTTGGGGTGGTTAACGGCGCAATTCTCCAGCTCTATTGAGCTGATCCATTCACCACCGGACTTGATAACGTCCTTCAAACGATCGGTGATTTGCATGTAGCCGTATTCATCGAAGCAGGCGACATCGCCGGTTTCAAACCAGCCATCGTCGTCGAGGGTTTTACCGTCGTAGCCGTAATAGTCGTTGACGATCCACGGCCCCCGCACCTTGACGGCACCTGAACTCTCGCCATCCCACGGCAGCTCATTGTTGTCTGCGTCCACAACTTTGATATCCACACCAAAAGAGGGCCGCCCCTGTTTTAGGCGAAGCTTCTTACGCTGTTCATCACTGATACCGTCAAGCAGCGGAGGAATACCACCGTTGAAGGTTCCCAGCGGGTTCATTTCCGTCATGCCCCAGGCTTGCTGAACATCCACCCCGTACTGGTTTTGGAATTGCTCCATAATCATTTCAGGGCAAGCGGCACCGCCAACGGTGACGCGATTCAGGCTATCGACCGATTTATTGGCTTTGGCCAGATAATCCAGCAGGGCCAGCCACACGGTGGGCACACCCGCCGAGCACGTAACTTGCTCTTCATTGATCAATGCACACAGTGTTTCACCGTCGCCCATTTTAGGGCCCGGCATCACCAGCTTCGCACCAACCATCGGGCAGCTGTATACCAAGCCCCAGCCATTTACATGGAACATCGGCACAATGGGCATCACGATATCGCGCACCGACAAACTGAATACATCCGGTGCAATGCTGGCCAGGCTATGCAAAACCGTAGAGCGGTGAGTGTACATCACACCCTTTGGATTACCCGTGGTACCGGAGGTATAACACAAGGCTGATGGCGTGGTTTCTTCCAGCTCCGGCCAGTCGAACTCGTCCTTCTCAGCAGCGATTAATTGTTCATAACAATGCACATTGTTCAGGCTGGTGTCGGGCATATGTCCTTCATCGCTCAGCACGATATATCCCTTTACTGCAGGCAGTTTGTCTTGCAAGGGTTCCAGAACTTTCACCAACGTGGCGTCAACAAACACCCACTTATCCTTGGCGTGGTTAACGATGTAATCGATTTGCTCAGGGAAAAGTCGCGGATTGATGGTGTGGCAGATCATGCCACTGCAAGATAGCGCGTAGTATATTTCCAGGTGGCGGTAGTCGTTCCATGCCAGCGTGGCGAGGGTATCGCCGGGCTGCGCTCCTAACGTTTGCAGGGCATTGGCAAGCTGGCGAACACGCTTGAATGCATCTTTGTAAGTATAGCGGTGACGTGGATTATCGGCGGTGACCGAAACAATCTCGGTCGCGCCATTCACACGCTCGGCGTGCTTCATAATTGACGTAATGGTGAGTTCGCTCATCATCATTGGGGTCATTATTATTACTCTCCCTCATTTGAATTAGGCCAATACTAGCCCAGCTGCCTCTGCGAGGTGAACCACCTAAAGGGCGCTATTTCTATCGATTTGCGGACGAATCCCTCTCAGCCCAGACGCCACGGCGAGTAAGCTTTTCGTATTAAAATGAAAAAGTGGCTGATCAATACCCTGCTCGCTGCTATCTTGAAGTCAAGCCGCATGCAGATTCACCCTAATTGAGATTGTTGGACTGATGGCTTTCGATATTAACGACAGCACGCTCCCCGCACCCACACCGGCCAGTCTGCTGCTGGCGGACCTGTTGCGTAGCGGTGAATTTGAAGTTCAGCAGCTAACGCAGATACTCGAGGGCACGCCTGGGCTTGCCGAAGATACGCTGAATTTTGTCAACTCCCCCATTTTCCAACCGAGGCGGCCGCACAGTGACGTTCATCGTCTCGCCGTGTTGCTTGGAGCAAGAACCGTCGCGGCGCTAAGCCTCGCCACAACCATCGCGCAAAGCTATGCAAAGGCAGGTACCCAAGGCCTGGACCAACATCACTTCTGGCTGCGGGTCATGCTCTGCGCCACCGCAGCACGTTTGCTGAGTGAGCTGGATAAATCGCTTCCCGCTGAGGAGGCCATCATTGCTGCCAGTTTGCAAGACATCGGCATGCTCGTCATCGACCACTTACTGCCGGCGTTTTATCCAGCAAACACCGACCAGGGCGACGATCACAACGCCATCGCAACGCGTGAGCGCAACGAATTCGGTATTGATCATTCGGCGCTGAGTCAGTCAATTTTAGAAAAATGGGGCTTACCCGAAGCAATATGCAACGCCACCGGCCTGAGCCACCTCAATGAAGCGCCCTTGCGCAACAACCTGGCGGAGCAGCTGGGGTTTATCGCCAGGCTTGCGTCACTGGCCGCGGACCTGGCCTTTTCAAGCGACCCTGACGCCATCCTGCAACGCCTTCACTATCACTGTTTGAACGAACTGGAATGGCACAGTGGCCAACTAACCATGCAGCTACACCTGTTTCGCAGTGCATACAATGAGCTGCGCCCACTGGCTGACCGAATGAAAATTCCGGCCGCAGTATTTCAAAAAGCCGGACAGCACCTGAGAGAGGCGCTACAACCACGGCGCATTGAGAACGCCCTAAAGGCATCGGACGAATTACCAAAACCAGACAAGCACAAAGCGCGTGATGTTAGCGAAGTTAGCGAATCTATCGACCCGATAACGGGGCTGTACAACCGCCATGCACTAACCTCGTTACTCCAAAACGAACTCAACCGCTGTGAATACGACCAGCAGGCACTGTCGGTATTTTTGGTTGGTATTCGCCACTATTCCGTCATTCGGGAATGTATTTCTGAAGAGGACAATGTTGCCTTTCTGCAAGCGATCGCAAAGCGGGTCGACCGCCACTGCCGCCGTGACGATATCGTCGCACGTATCACCGACGCAGATTTTGTAGTGGTTTGCCCCAGTGCCGAAGCAGAAGCCTGCCCGGCAATATGCCAACGATTTATCAGCCAGTTTGAAAACGCTGCAGCAGACACTGAAAATGCCAGTCCCGATATCTACAGCGGCTATGTTTGCGTTCCCTACGAGCGCTCCCAAAGGAGCGCGTCAGTGGTGCTTTCGGAACTTAAGCAAAGCCTTCTCAGCTATGGATAGACCGCAACACCAACTAGTATTCCCCGGGTGTGGGCCCATGCCCACACACTAATCACTGCAGTAATGGAATGCCCGAGCCCCCTCCGCAAAACGGCGTCGCGCTATTCGGGTCAAACACACCACAGATCGCATCTTGACCGTCGGCTAAGCATTGTTGGGGATTCGACGCATCGTCGCAGAGTTCACCCAATAAATCCGACGGATCGACCGGCAGTTCCGGCGGAGTACCCGGATCACTGGAACCCCCGCAGAATGGCGTCGCGCTATTCGGGTCAAACGCACCACAGATCGCGTCCTGGCCGTCGGTCAAGCACTGCTGGGGGTTCGAGGTATCATCACAGAGCTCGCCCAATAAGTCAGCGGGATCGACTGGCAATTCCGGTGGTGTGCCTGGGTCGCTAGAGCCTCCACAAAATGGCGTCATACTATTGGGGTCAAAGGCACCACAGATCGCATCTTGACCATCGGTTAAACACTGTTGCGGATTCGAGGTATCGTCGCAAAGTTCACCCAATAAGTCGGCCGGGTCGACCGGCAGTTCCGGCGGAGTACCGGGGTCGCCACCGCCGCAGAATGGGGTCAAACCCTCTGGATCAAAAGCCCCGCACAGCGCATCTTGGCCATCGGTCAAGCACTGTTGGGGGTTAGAGGTATCGTCACAGAGTTCACCCAGTAAGTCAGCTGGGTCGACGGGCAGTTCCGGCGGAGTACCGGGGTCGCCACCGCCGCAGAATGGGGTCAAACCTTCTGGATCAAAAGCCCCGCACAGAGCATCTTGACCGTCGGTTAAGCACTGTTGTGGATTGGGCGTGTCGTCGCAAAGTTCACCCAATAAGTCAGCAGGGTCGACCGGCAGTTCCGGCGGAGTGCCCGGATCACTGGAACCCCCGCAGAATGGCGTCGCACTATTCGGGTCAAAGGCACCACACAAAGCATCTTGCCCATCGGTCAAGCACTGTTGGGGGTTCGAGGTATCGTCACAGAGTTCACCCAGTAAGTCAGC
>NZ_CAXGPO010000024.1:0-44856 GCF_964011655.1 uncultured Spongiibacter sp.
GGAGGATTCATCAGCGCTCTTCTATTCGCGGCTGTATTAACTCTTTTCGCATTTTTCGTTCTTAATGATACTTCCCCGGTGGAGATTGGAAAAAGTCTCCGAGAACAGGCAGAGGTGAGTGAAAATGGCAAAAAAGGAAGTAACTAGCAAGAAAGCAGCCTCAGCAGCGTCGAAAGTACTGCGGAGTCAAAGCTCTAGTAAGGCAGCAAAATCTGCAGCAGGCTCTGCCCTGAGTCAAACTAAGGCGCCAAAAAAGGTAACTAGCTCCAAGGCAGGCAGTGCGGCCTCAAAAACGCTGCGGAGTTCAGGTTCTAGCAAGTCAGCCAAAACGTCATCTGGTTCTGCATTAACGCAGCGCCCTGATAAGAAAAAGCGTTAACAAGCGCAGGCACCGCGACGAGAATCTGTAGGGGTCAGAGTCATCGATACCGGTTCTAACCCACCTATAACTGCCGCGTCCCTATCGCCCTGGGGTTATTCCTGCACTCCGGCGGCTCACTGAATCAAAACGGAATGTCATCATCCGTGTTGCTAAAGGATTGGTCGTATGGCGTGTTGTCTGCCGGTGGGTAAGGCTCACTATCAGCGGCACTGGCGTCTGACTGGATTTTCCAGCCCACCAGATTATTGAAGTAGCGCCCGTTGTACTCGCGCCCACGAATATCGAAGCTCACGGTAACGATCTGCCCAACACTGAGGCTGTCCAGCAGGCTGATCTTTTCTTTCAGGAATTCCAGGCTGATATCCTGCGGGTAGTTGCCGTCTTCGACGGTGACCACCATTTCCCGCTTGCTAAAACCGCTATTGAAGGTTTGTGTTTCCTGAATCAGCTTAATTTTGCCGGTGAGCTCGTATGACATGCTTCTCTCTCGGGGGTTGCGTGTGTGCCACAGTTGGCCAAACGCATTGTACCAATGCCGGATTGAATCGCCAGACTTGGCGTCAACGGAGCAAGCGTGATTAATTGCCGCCCTCTGGCTATCCCCGCTGACTACCCCCTCAGTCCAACCCCAACCACGCTTTAAGACTGTTGCCGATGTCGACAATTTCCTCCATACAGACTTCATGCTGCATGGGGTAGCTGCGGTAGGTGGGTTTAAAGCCCATGCTTTGCAGGATTTGATCGGCGGTATGGCCCATCACTTCGGGCACCATTGGGTCTTGGCTGCCGTGGAAAATGTGGATAGGCAGGGCCTTGTTTGCCTCCGAGAGGGTGACTTCTTTGGCGGTGGCAAAGTAGGTAGACATTGTCAGCAAACCCGCCAGCGGTTTGGGGTAGGAAAGCGCGGTGTGGTACACCACTGCCCCGCCCTGGCTAAAACCTGCCAATACGATGCGCTCGCTGGGAATACCGGCATCCAGTTCACGCTGAATTAGCTCGCGCACGGCCGCAGAGGAGGCTTCTATCTGCTCGGTATCAATCTCGCGCTCCAGCGACATGGCGAGTATGTCGTACCAGGCGGGCATGACCATGCCGCCATTGATTGTGACGGGAATCTCCGGCGCGTGGGGGAAGATAAAGCGCACGCCGTGATTTTCCGGTAAGCCAAGATGAGGCACCACCGGCACAAAGTCGTGGCCGCTGGCACCCAGGCCATGTAGCCAAATGACGGCAGCATCGGCCTTCGTTTGCGGTTCTATTACTTCACATTTGAGCAAAATGCAGCTCCTTAGGGTTTATCCGTTGCGGGGAGAATATCACGTCCAGACTAGTCCAGCCTGTTCTACAATAGCTTACGGCCCCACATAAAGAATGAGCAGGAGAGAACCCGCAGGCGGCACTATGTACACCAGGAAACCCACAGAATCGGAACAGCGTCCTATTCCGTAGCGCTAGAAAATAACTCCATAAGGCCTATTAATGAGCACACGTTTGATTTTCGCAGCCCTTGCGTGCCTCGGCTTAATCGCATGTAGTCACGACGGCACATCGACCACCACTAGCGAGCCCCGAACACTCAGTGACATTAAAACCTCGGGGGAGCTGCGGGTACTGATGCGCAACGCGCCTACGATTTACTACCTGGATAAAGATAGCCACGCCGCTGGGCCGGAATATCAGATGGCGGAGGCGTTTGCGGAACACCTCGGGGTAAAATTGGTGGTCGTGCTTGAGGAAACCATTACCGACACCCTTAATGCTCTCAAAGCGGGAAAAGCCGATATGGCAGCCGCAGGGCTCACGGTAACCGATCAACGGGAAGCCCAGTTCCTGTTTTCCAAGCAGATAGAGAGTGTTACCGAACAACTGGTATGCCGTCGCGGCGGGAACGTGGCGAAGTCGCTAGATCAACTTCATAAGGTCTCGCTGGAAGTGGTTGCTGGCAGCAGCTACGAAGAGACTTTGCAATCCCTAAAGCTTAGTAACCCTCAATTGAGCTGGAAAAGTAATACCCAAACAGGCACCGAAGCCTTATTACAAAAAGTGTGGGACAGCAAAATTGACTGTACGGTTGCCGATTCCAATATCGTCGATGTGAACCGCCGTTTTATGCCGGAGCTGGTTGTAATGCTCGATGTGAGCCAAGCCAAGTCACAGGCTTGGATGATGCCCAAAGGCAGCTCGTCTCTCAAATCTGCAGTGAACACCTGGCTGAACAGCAACACCGGCAAGGCCACTGCCCAGTTAGTCCACGACCGTTACTACAGCTATATAGAAAAGTTCGACTTTGTCGATATACGCACGCTAGTCAAACGCATTGAAGATCGCCTGCCCAAGTATGAGTCGATCTTTGCGAATGCCGCCAAACAACACAACCTCGACGAAACCCTTATCGCCGCGCAAGCCTATCAAGAATCTCATTGGGACGCTCAAGCCAAAAGCCCCACCGGGGTGCGTGGCATTATGATGCTGACGCAAAACACCGCAAAGTCGTTGGGTGTTAAAGATCGCCTGAACCCTAAAGAGGCCATTCCCGCTGGCGCGCTATACCTGCACAAGATGCGAGAGCGCTTTGACGACACTATCCCAGAGCCAGATCGCACGTATATGGCATTGGCAGCTTACAATATCGGTCGTGCTCATATGCATGATGCGCAAACCCTGGCTCGCAAATTAGGCAAGGACCCCGCGCGATGGTCAGATATGAGAGAGGTACTGCCGTTGCTGTCGGATAAGCGCTATTACAAAGACCTGAAATATGGCTATGCACGGGGCTTGGAGCCGGTGCGCTATGTACAGCGGATAAGGAACTACGAAGACATTATTAAAGGGTATGATGAGTAGGATGCGAAGCCACAGCGTCTCGCAGCAATAGCGCGACACGTTCTATAGCGGCCTTGCAGGATGGTGGCGGTAGGTCAGTGCCAATTCACGCCTGCGTTCACGTTTAGTCCGCCTTTATTTGCTAGCATAGGGGTATCCTTGGGTTTGAGGCGGGCACGCGTGAAATCAATATTGCAGAAAATTTTCTGGCCAATTCTTAAAGTTTTTGAAACGACTGAGGAGCCAGCTAACTATAAGCCCTCTCATCGGGTGATTTTAAATATCGTGGGGTCATTGTTTGTATTGTTATCGCTGGGTTCCGCTGCAGCGGCACTCAACAGTGACCAGCTTGGCGCGCTGGTTCCCGTCGTCGTATTTTTCTGTATCGGCTTTGTTTCGCTGCTTGTCGGCGCCTTAGGCTCAGATAGCGCGGTGGCCAAAATCTGGGGCAACAAATAGGCCGTTGCAGTCCGCTTCACTCGCCGATCAGAATCAATTTCCCGGTTTCCGGGTCGCGATATACAGTGCCCAGAGATTCGTAGCCGCTGCCGTCTTGCAGCTTTGACTGGATACTGTCCGGCGCCTGCGGCAGCTCTTCACCCAGCGATAAATCCCGTTGCTGGCGTGTGCTGTCAAAGTGCTGCTGTAGCTCGGGGCTATAGGCCACGAGTGCGGCGATCAAACCGCAGGCAAATACCAGAATAATGTCCACCAGGTTCGCCATGGGCCCCAGTGGGTCGTCATCGTGCTCAAAGAAGTGACTGCGCCGCCAATCATCCATTGTGCTATTCCCCTGCGTCTGTCGACGGCGTTAGTGCCAGCAGCGCTCGGTCGTACCAGCGGCGGCGCAAGCGGCCAAGTACAAATCCGATCATGCCCGCCAACAAGCCAATGACCGTCGTATCAAAGGCCGTGATCATCGCCGTGGTAAGCACCTGCAAGTCGCCCTCACCCAACGCGGCCAGCCCTGGCCCCAATGGAATCAGTGTGCCCATGAGGCCGAGCATGGGCGAGAGTCGCGTGACAAAATCTGCCCTCTCAATGCGCCGCCGCCCCGTTGCCAGTAGCCCGGCGCGGCTCATGCGGGCAATGCCGCCAAAGCGCTCACCCAGCGCCAGGCCACACTCAAACACGGCCACAGCCAACATAAGCAACAGTGCCCACACCACAGGCTCTAACAGCAGGCCAGATAACGTATGTAAAGCATCCAGCGATAAACTCGAAAACATAGCGACTTTCCTTTTCTAACGGTTACGCATTAGCGCGCAAACCGCGGCGAATACCCACACCAAATAACACGACGACCATTGCCAGCAGCCAATACCATGTTGGCGACATGCCACTGCGCGCCGACTCAGCCTGCTCACCGTCACCCTTCGCTGCCGACAACTCCTCGGCATGCTGGTCCGGCGCTAGCTCACTCGGCGCCACTTGCACTTCACGAATGGTGCTGGGCTGAGCAGCCGGTTGCTCGGCGACCGTGCGGCTGCGCGCCAACACGGCCTCAAGCTCCGCTGCGCGCTCGGCGCTGAGCTGGGCTTTTACTAGCTCATACATTGGGTGATTAGCATGGGTGTGGCCGCTGCCAGGGTTGCCGTGCTCAATAATATTGCTGGCAAACTGCTGGGCGAGCTGGGCGGTGGTTTGCTCACCGGCCTGCCAAAACCCTTTGTCGATGGCCACCAACATCACCGCCAAAATATTGGTTTGTACATAGCGCTTATCACCTTCGCTCAGGAAGGTATCCAGCCCAAGGTCGCGGCTGTCGTCGATGTAAACGTCTTTTAGTTCGCTCCACACCGCGTCGCTGATTAACTCCGGGCTGGTGACTTCCCAGCCCCAGAGGTACTCGACGAATTCACTGCCCATGGTGCGTGCACCGGCGTAGCCCTCTTCCATTAGGGGTTTGATCCACTGTGGATTGAAGAAACGACCGCGCAACTCGGTGGCGAGCGTTTTCTGTAAGCTGTCCATACGCAGCGCATCGCTGCGGGCATGATTGATTACGGCGCTTTCCGGCTGTCGACCGGTGACGGTTTCCACGGCCAAATTAAAACCGCCGAGGTAGTCGAAGGCGTCGTTATTGTCGATCAAACCATAGAGGTTACTGGCGCGCCCGAGAAAGGTTTTGGATACACCCGCCAGCTGGTCGCGAAACACCTGCTGCGCCGCGTCGCCCTGCAAACCCACGCCGAAGGCATGCCCCATGCGCTTGAGGTAGACCTCACCCAGCTCCTTCCGGTCTTGCCAGGCACCTGAACGCTCAACCAGTCGGTTAATACCTGCGCCGTAACCGCCCGGCGCAATACCAAAGACGCGCAGGCTGGCTTGCCGCCCCACTTCACTGGCACCCATCCCCGGCTGCGCGGCGAGCATCGCGCGCGCCTCTACCACCCAGTTAGTCGCCACTTGGTTTTTCTCCAGCGGCTCGCGACCACCGGCTGCGGTATCTTCGATCAGCGCCAGCGCGGCATTGAGGGCGGGCCGTAAATTCGGGTATCGCTCTGCGATGATGTCGCGGCTGGCATCCACCGCCATTAACACGGCGCGATCAAGCAAGTTCATGTGTCGCCCGTATAAATCGCGAAACAGCCCAGAGGCGGTAAACAACACGTCCATACGCCGGGGCTGATCCTCGCCAAGCTCGATGCGCTCCAGCCCTTTTACAATGCCGCGACTGTTCCACACCGGCCGCATACCCAGCAGCTTTAGGCCAAAGGCCACCATCGCCCCTTCGTCCCGCACCGCATCCGAGGCCCAAAGAATCACGCCCTGTTTATTAGCGGGGCCCGCTTCGCCGAATTTGGCGGCAACGCGCTGGGCGTTTTCACGCAGCAGAACCTCGTCGCCTTGCTCGCCGCGAAGCACCTGATCAGCCAGCTGGCGTCCAACCTGATAGCCGAGCTTGCTGGGAATAAGACTGCCGTCCAGGGCGTGAAAGTTACGTCCCGTGGGCAAGGCCTCGGGGGTTCGAATCGGGTCGTTGCCTTTACCCGGCGCAACAAAGCGCCCATTCAAGCCATTGAGTAGCGCGGTCATCTCGGCTTGGGGAGAACGCGTCAGGTCTCGCCGCCACGTCGTTTTTTCAGCCTCAGTCGCGCCGCTGTCCGCCATCGAAGCCAACATGGTATCAACACCGGCCGTGCTCCAGTCGCGACCCAATACATGCAGGCCCAGCGGCATAAAGTCTTCCTGAACATGGGTCAGGTAGTGGCCGACTTCGTGGAGAAAGAGCTCTTCATCAATCTCTTCAAAACCGATACCTCGCACTTTTAGCTCTTCGTCCATAGACGCTTCCAGCTCATCGCGCAGGCCATATTCATCGATTTTCGCCCTGAGCTGCGCCAGTGCGCCGCTGCGGGTGAACGGGTCACTCGCGGCCTCTGCGCTCTCCACTAACTGCCGCACTTCCAATAGCTCATCGTAAAGCTCCGTGACTGCCAGAGGCGGTGTTAAGTGATCCACCATCACCGCCAGGCCACGGCGTTTGGCTTGAATCCCCTCGCCAACACCATCGACGATGTAGGGATACACCCCCGGCAAATCACCCGCGATAATGCTCGGGTAGTCGTCTTCCCCCAGGCCCACACCCCTACGCGGCAAAAACTCGTAGGTGGAATGACGACCCACATGCACCAGCGCATCGGCGCCAAAGTCATCCTGCAAGTAGCGATAGAACGCCAGGTACTGATGCGGCGGCGGAAAACTCAAATTGGCGTGCAACAGCTCTTCGTTCAGTTCCCAGCCCCGCGGTGGCTGCGGGCCGACGAAGACATTGCCAAAGCGAACGCCGGGCACCAGCAAACGCTCGTCCCAGACCATTACCTTGCCGGGGGCATCGCCCCAGCCGCGAATGCCTTCAATGCCCAGCGCAACCAGCGCCGCCACCCGCGCCTCGGTGGCCTGCCATGACGCCTGGCCACCACTGGCCACGGCATCAATTTGCGTCTGGTATTCGCGCTCTAGCTGCTCCAATAAATCCAGCGCCCGATTGCGGCTTTTTTGACGCACACCATCGAGGGCGTGGTGAAGATTCGTGACGGTATTGTGCATACTCTCGGTGAGTAGCGTTAAACGTTTCTGGCGCAGGCGAAAATCCTGAAGTGCGCTGAGCCTCTCAAGCTGACTCACCATGCGCTGGTGTAACTCTCCCAGCGGGCCAGCCACCATTTCTTGCTGCACAACCTTGGGCAGCGTGGCAAACCACTTCCGATAGTCGTCTGCACTCAGGCTGGCGACCTTGCCAGACATCTCCGCCAATGCCTGACGGTCTTCGGGTAAATTCACCCCCCGTTCCTGCAGCAAACTCAGCAAGGCCTCGGTACTCTCTGGAAGCTTTCCGGTGTGATAGCCCGCAGACTGCAATGCCTTCAGCATCTCCAGCAAACTGTCGGGCACATTGAGATTATCTGCGCCGATATTGTGGCGACCGGGAGGATGGTTGTAGTAGACAATGGCGATCCGTTTATCGACGTTGCGCTTGTTTTGCAGCGCCAACCAACGCTCTACCCGCCGCAGTTGCCGGGCCAACTCAGCGCCCACCACTTCGCTGCGACGCAGCTTGGCACCGGTGGCCGGGTCGATACCGGAGTCTGACGCCAGCGAGAGAATTTGCGCCTGTCCAATGCCCTGTAGTTCAGGCATGGCCAACCGGTAGTGCACCGAATCTGCGGGCAAACCCTGAGCGGAAAGCTGCCAGTCACTATAGCCCCAGTCCAGCACCCGCAGGCCTTTCAACACAGGCAGATTAAGCGCTTGCAGTGCATCGAGAACCGCTTGGCGACCTTCACCGCCGCCGACGACAAAGTCCTGCAGAGAAATAATGACCGAGGGCGTCGCCGCGCGCTTGCCAGCCATTAGCGTTGCGATGGTATCTACAGCGTCGACGCTGGGCTCACCCCATGCCGCCAATAACGAGACGCACTGCCACTGCGGGTTTGCGCAAATGGCGCGATGCAACGCCCATTCCCCGTTGAGATCGCCGGTGTTGTGGTCGAGCACCCAAACAATGGGTTTATCGGCAGACAGTGATTTATCCAGCTCGTCACTCATCAGCCAACGCTCCCCTTGTTTGCTGTGTAAGGCCAAACGCAGCGGCGCCTGTTCGCGCAGTGTTGCGGCCTCACCGTCATTCAGCAGCGCAATCAATGACTCGGCATTCACCGCCGAGCGGTGAATCCAATACGCCCGTGCCTGCAACCACGCGCTGTACTCAGGAAATTTTTGCTGACTGGCCGCCAGTGAATCAGCATCCAGCGCTAAGCCCTCGCTGCCCACAAACTGCTGACTAACGGCGCTGGAAAACGGCTGCCCATTGGCATCACGCTGCAGCGCCATAAGCCGGTTGTCACTGTGCAATACAAAGCGGCGTTGACCGCGCGGATACGCCATTGCCAGCAGGCGTTCGACGGATTCGCCGAACACCCCGGCGAGAAGTAAGGAATGATGACTCAGCAGCAGCTGTTGTAAATCTGCGTCGTTCAGGCGCTCTACTTGGCTAACAGTGCGAATCGCTATATCCGCCTGCGGCTTCTTATCAAGATAGCGGTGAGCACCCGCCACCAGCACCGAGGAAGAGCGGTCGGAGACGATCACCAGGCTAGCCTGCGCCGCCGAGCACAACATACTCGCTGTCAGTGCGAGGAGGAATACCAGTAACGCCTTAGTCCAGTGCCATTTGTTAAAATGCTGATTCACCCGAAGTCCCTTCCTGTACGGCAGCCAAAGTAAGGCCGTGATACCGCGTGCAAGTGGACGTCTCGACAACTGGCATAACCAGCTATTGCGCTCGCATGCCCACCCGCATGTGATTGATAAAACGCGGTTGTCGAAAAGGGAGGAATTTAGAAGGGAAAACTGACCCTGCTACGTCGCCCACCGCAACTACGCACTGTGTTCAGGCCGGTCTCCGGGCTTACAGAAGTGGATCTCTCCAAATGTTTGACGCCTTCCCGTCGTGAGACAGTGGCCGTGCCAAACTACTTCTGATTACCGTTGCGGGGGCAGCACAGGGCTAGCATGCATGGCCAGAATCAGCACAGTATGCGCACCTGTTTCCCGTTTAACCCAAGTAAAACAACAATTGGGCACCTGGAACAGGGAGCGATCATACCGACTTAATTAACTCGGTCAAGACAAAGGCGCGGGCACTAAGTACCGGGTAGCAGACGCCAGGCGATATTTAATCGCGCGAAATTTGTGTGGGTCAGCCAATGGCTTGCGAGATCAATACTCTGAGTTTTTCCTCGTAGCCGCTGCGCAGTTCGCGATACATTTCCTCACCAAACATCTGGCTCAATGTCGGCTCGGAAACCAGAAAGTAATTCATCGCTCCCAGCAGCTGATACACGGAAATTAAGGCCTGGGCATCGGACGAAAAGGTGGAAGGCGAGGCCTGCTTGGCCAACGCGATAAGCGACTCCAAAAATGGCCGCAGGTACCAAACATTGGCAGAGGTTGCGCGGTGTTTATTGTCCAGGAGTTCGCGCATTAGCAGCTGCGTTTTGTAGGTCTGCCCTTCCAGCAGGCGGTAAAAGCGTATCAGCGTGTCTTCCAAGGCACTGCTACCCTCGCCGCTTGTGGCATCGCCCGCTGCCTCTAGTTCTGCCATCAACTGGTCAGAAATTCCTTTCAGCACTTCGCCGTATAGCTTTTCCTTGCTGCCAAAGTGGTGAAGCAGGGCCTGCTTTGTATAGGGCAACTCGTCGGCAATGGCCGCAATGCTGGTGCCATAGAAACCGCGCTCGGCAAACAGACGTGTTGCCACCGACAAAAATTGCTGTCGCGTATCCGCTGCCTCACTCATCGCCATGCGCTCCTACTGTTTTTTTCAAACGGGCTGTTTGCCACACTCTATTGCCGCTTGACAGCTTACCATGTGGTAAGTATGGTTTCACTTACCACATGGTAAGCCGCGTAAATCGCAAGGGGTCGCAGCGTGAAACACACAACTGAAATCCACCGCATTAACGAGTTGCTGAAACTCAATGAAGAAAAGTCCGCCTTTCTTGACGACAGCGTTAGCCATAACCCTGTTGAGCACTACTATTCGGCGTCGATTTTCGAGCGGGAACAGGCCGCCATTTTCCGGCGACTACCCCAGCCTCTGGTGCACAGCAGCGAGCTGAAAGAACCCGGCGCTTTTCTGCGCCGCACACTGGCCGGCTTACCTCTGCTGATCACCCGCGATGCCGATGGCCACGTGCATGTTTTTTTAAATGTTTGCCGCCACCGGGGCACGCGATTGGTAGATGAACAATCTGGCTGCAAACACCGCTTCACCTGCCCCTACCACGCCTGGACCTGGGACAACCGCGGCGAGCTTATTGGTGTACCCCATCAAAAGCTGGGCTTCCCCGATCTGGACCGCGCTCAGCACGGCTTAAAACGACTTGGTTGCAGCGAGTTTGGTGGTTGGCTGTGGGTAAATCCGGCCGGCGAAGAAGCGCCGGATATCCCCGCCTTTTTGCAGGACTATGCCCCGGACTTTTCATGGTTTGGCGGCGAGTCGCTGCAGCTTCTCCACGTAGAGGAGCAAACCCGTGAGGTGAATTGGAAGTTGTTGGTGGAGGGCGGCATAGAGGCCTATCACTTCCGCGTGGCCCACCGAAACACCATCGCGCCTTACTTCTTTGACAACTTATCGAGCTACGAAAGCAGCGGGCCGCACCTGCGCTCCATACTTGCCAAACGCTCAATGGCCGATTTGCGCACGCAAGCTGAAGCTGACTGGCAGCTGCGCGACCATGCTCAGGTGGTCTACACCTTGTTCCCAACCACCCAGCTCCTGGTGCAGTCTGACCATATTGGATGGGTGCACTTTGAGCCACTCAGCGCGTCGTCTACGCGCATGCGGCTGTGTACACTGGTGCCGGCAAACCGCGTCGAAACGGACAAAGACCTGGCGCACTGGGCGAAAAATCATGCGATAACCGTGAAAACGCTCAGCGAGGATTTTGAAATTGGCGAGAGCATACAACAGGGGCTGCGTTCAGGCGCAAACGAAGCGCTAAACTTCGGCCGGTTTGAAGGGGCACTGGCGGTATTCAACCAGCAAATCAGTGATCGACTCTCGCCAGAATAGCGATAACACAGGGTTGCGATAAGAACGCAGCCTCTGTTTCCGAGGTGATATGAATACACGCGCTCGTAGCTATTTGCACATGCCGACCATTCCCCGCGAGTTTATCGCGCAGATGGTCGAACACCTGCCGCCACAGGAGCTGGCAAATTCCTCACTGAAGGGCTTGGTATCCGACCTGCTGAGTAAGAAAAGAGTCAGCATCAACGAATATCGCAGCTTGCACCGCTGTCTGGCCGAGCAATTAGATGACGAAATGCTGGGCTTCCTGCCGCGACCCGTGCCGCGAGGAAGCCTGAATACCCTGAGCCATCTGCTGGTGCACAGTCCAGACCTGTACAGCGCCCTGGAAAACTACAATCGCTTTTACAGCCTGTTTCTCGATGCCGAGCAAACTCTGTTGGACTTGTCGCAGTTACGCAGCCAGCACTGTATCGAGCTCAGGCGCATTAACGGTCGTACGACCAGTCCTATGTTTCAACAAACCATAATGATGGCACTGGTGAAGATTCCCAGCTGGCTGGCGGGGCAACAATTGCCCATCCGCTCGCTGCACTTCCAGTTTGACGCAATGCCCTTCGACCGCGAGTTTGCCTATCTTTATGGCGCCGTACCGAGCTTTGGTGCGGCCTCGACACGCTTGCAATTTCAAGCGGCGGCGCTGGCCTTTGCGGTGCGCCCATCGCTGAATGCGGATGACTACAGCAAGCGATTTATGGAGCATTTCCTGTACTGGTCTGACGATGATGACCTCACCCGGCGGGTGTACGCAGAAATCTCTCACCGCCTGGGGAACAATGACGCAGACGTGATTGCAATAGCGGGGATACTGGGTGTGTCGAAACACACCCTGGCCCGCCACCTCAAAGCCAGAGGCACGAGCTACTCGACCATCCTCGCTAAAGTGCGCCGCGACAAAGCGCTGTATCAGCTGGTAAATAGCGATGCCTCTATCGAAGCAATTGCCGAACAGCTCGGCTACACAGAAACCGGATCATTCAGCCGCTCTTTCAAAAGCTGGATGGGAATCAGCCCCGCCGACTATAGAAAGATCGCGCAGCAAAATGCGACGAAATGCTAAATTCTTGCAACGCCTAAACATTCTTCCCGCAGCGACTGCCGCCTACACTGCATCGAAGGCTTACCTAAGGGCCAACAAATATCGATTCAGAGGAAAAGGCGATGACGACATCCAAGCAAAAAAACTTTGACAGCTATGTGTCTTCTGAGACCGCTCGTAAGTACAAAAAATCGGCCTCCGATGCATTGAGCAAAGTAGATCGACACATGCTGGATAAGCAGTTGGCCGCAGTTCAGCGAGATGGCTACGTTATTATCCCCAACGTCCTTTCTGCTGAACAACTGCATGAAATTCGACAAGAGGTGTCTCCCCTCCTGGACAGCACGGGCCGCAATGACTTTGAGGGAGCGCTGACCCAGCGACTGTATTCCGTTATTGCGAAGACTTTCGTTTGTAACCCGTTAGTCGAGCATCCACTTATTCTGGCGTTACTCGACAGCCTCTTTCAGCCGGGCTATCTCTTGTCACAGTTACAAGTCATCAACATTTTGCCGGGAGAGAGCCAGCAGGCCATACACACCGACGATGCTTTTTACGCTCTGCCGCGCCCACGGCAGGCACTAGGCGCCGCGACTGTGTGGGCGATAGATGACTTCACGACAGAAAATGGCGGCACCGTGGTGATTCCGGGGTCTCACCAATGGGGAGAGGGTGGCCCCACCGACGAGCAGCTGTCCCGGCAAATTCACTGCGAAATGCCCGCAGGCTCAGTGGTGTTTTTTCTCGGAACGCTGTGGCATGGCGGCGGCGCGAACCGTTCCTCGTCCTCACGGCTGGCTATCACTGCGCAGTATTGTGAGGGCTACTGCCGTACTCAGGAAAACTTCAGCTTATCTATACCACTGAAGCGCGTGGCACAATGTTCAGAAGATATTAAACGGATGCTGGGCTACTCAATTTATGGCCCATTTATGGGCATGGTCGATGGCAAGCATCCAAAGCGATTATTAGAGGGCCTGGCGTAATTTACTCGGTGATAGAAGCGCCGACGGTGACCGGCGCTTTTTCAGTTAGCATTTGCTCAACCGTATCACTGATAGGCTCGCTTACCTCTTACCGGATAGTTGTTGTCCGGGTCTCGTATCCAGCGCAAACCGGAAACCAAGGTGCTTATCTCTGGGCGAACGAAGGGGTTATTTGAGATATCCACCACATGTAGCTGGCCCTCAGCATTGATAACGAATATACCGGGCTCCGCAAAGGGATGGTCGGTTTCCTGCGCTGATCGCGGGTCAGAAATATACAGGCCCAGGGCCTGCATTTGCTCGACAGACAAGCCAGTGTACAGGGGGAAGTTAACCTTGAGTTCGGCTTTGTGCGCTGCCAGCTGCTCGGGGCTGTCGGCGGACACCGCGGCCATATCTACCCCACTATTTTTGAGCGTCTCTCTGACCTCCTCCAGACTGTTCAAGTACCGCGTACACAGAGGGCAATGCTTGCCGCGATAGACGACAATCATCATCCAGTCACACCCATTCTGTGGCGCAGTAATATCGCGAGTCGTTTGATCTTCGGCGGTAACGTGTATGCTCGGAAAAGGCATACCCGCTTCGAGCTTAGGCGTTGTCATAATGGCATCTCCCAGGTAAAACCATTAAAGGTGAGTGGCGAGGTGGCGTTGAAAACGCGTAAAGTCACTGTCGATATCAGGCGCCTTCATCACATCGTGCGCAGAGAAAGTCGGCAGCGGCGTCGCGGCAAAAAACTTCATATTTAAATGAACTGGTGCGAGTAAATCATCAACACTCATGCCGCTAAAAAATGGCTCAGCGGGATCGTCGAAGGCCTCTTTTGGG
Organism: uncultured Spongiibacter sp.; assembly: GCF_964011655.1. Lineage (NCBI taxonomy): Bacteria > Pseudomonadati > Pseudomonadota > Gammaproteobacteria > Cellvibrionales > Spongiibacteraceae > Spongiibacter > uncultured Spongiibacter sp. The sequence continues at coordinate 14,163 of NZ_CAXGPO010000024.1, forward strand.
GCATTGAACGTCACCGACAACATGTAGCGTGTGTTCGCCAACACTCCCCCAGTGCCATAGTTGCGCTTGGGCTCAGCGGCGCTGCGGCCGTCCCCTTCGCAGAGTCGCCCATCCATGCCTGCGGTATACACCTCGTCCATGTACTTTTTGAAAGACCAGGGTACCCCCATCCAGTTCGCGGGGAATTGCATCAGCACAACATCTGCCCACTGATGGTTAGCTACCTCCTCGTCAACATTGTAGCCATCGGCAACAACCGTCTGGCGAACGGCGTCGCCGCGCTCGCCAAAGTAGGCTGCAGCGGCGGCAACGAAGGCTGCGTTTAACTCGCCCTTTGCGAAGTCATAGGGCTGATGCCCATTGATAATCAGAATATTACTCATGAAACCCTCCAGTCAGGTCAGGACTTGATTAAGCCAAGCAATGAGAGGACGATATCGGCAGTGGTTACCAAAAACAACCAGTTACCTTTTGGTTACCTTTGCATCAGCCCAACGGGTACAGTTGGGCGAAGAACGGGGAAAGCACACAATGAAAGCACGGGTGAACGTTGACGAACGAGGCCGCCGAACCGCCAGTGATGCCTGCCTGGAGCCCTGCTCGATTGAGCGCGGCATGAGGGTGATTGGTGGAAAATGGACTGGCTCAATTATTTACCACCTAAAAGACGGTCCAGTACGGTTTAATGACCTGGTACGAATGCTCGGCGGGGCAAGTAAGAAGATGATAGATCAACGCCTGAAAGAGCTTGAAGCGCGCAACATGGTGACGCGTACCGTGATCAGCGAGCGCCCGATCGCCGTCAATTATGCGCTGACAGACTTCGGCCGCAGTGCGCTGAAAATTTTGGACGATCTGCGAATATGGTCGGAGTCCAACAATATTACTTAACTACCATCGCGAATGGGTCTGCGGCAGCAACACAGACGCCCAGGCACGCACATCCACTATGTTTACGGGATTAAAATGATTAAACACATCGTACTCCTCACGTGGAAGCCCGAAACCACGAAAACTGAAATAGACGCCGTTAGCCAGGGGCTAGCCCGACTTCCAGAAGATATTCCAGAGATCGTCTCCTACCACTTTGGCCCCGATGCAAAACTGTATCGCGGCAATGCCGACTACGCGTTAGTGGCTGAGTTTCGCTGCGAGGCTGACTTAAAAACCTATGTTACTCACCCCAGCCACCAGCGCTTTATGAAAGAGGTGGCAAGCCCCATTCTCGACACCTTCCAGTCGGTACAAATTGAGTTCTAAATAGGCCGATATAAACCAGTTTTAATCATAAAAAAGGCCGCTGTATGCGGCCTATCGAACATCAGCAATTGTCGTTAGCTCAATGCCTTCGCCAGCGGACGATCCACTCTCACTTTGAACGGCATTTGAATTTCATAGGTAACGCCTGCCACGCGGGTTGGAATGGGCGAACCGGGTTCCAATTCCGGCGGCAACAAGCCTAAAGGACGGCTGCGCTGCCCGGATACGTATAAGCGGTCCCCAGTGGGGGCAATGGCAATGCCGGTCACCTCGGTAAGGTTAGGGTTGCCGGGAAGCTGTAACAGCGGAATGGTGGTTCGGTCCGGCAACAGCACCATGCAGCGCATAAAACCGCCGTCTTCCACCACCAGCATTTCACCGTCCAGCGTCATGGCAATATTGTCCACCCCCGTCAGCGGCTCTTCGGCATTGTCGAAGGGGGAGCCTGCCACGTCATCGCGAGGGGCGTAGATGCTCTCGATGGTTTCGCCGTCAATATCAATGGCCCAGATATTGTCGTCACTCTTCGTGGAAAAGAAGATAAAGCCATTGAGGTACCAAACCCCTTCATTGCCTCCAAAGATCGTGGCGTCGACCTCACCCACCGTAGCAGGCTGAGCGCGGCCGTCGTCAATGGCATCGTTCCATACAATCGGCGTCGGGCCAGCACGCGCGGCATCAATGCCGGCAGGCACATACAGCACCTGCAGTTTTCCGGCAGCCATGTCGGGGCGTTCATTGGCTACCGGCCAGCTGCTGCTCGTCCAGGCGGTGCGGTAAAAGCGGTCGGTTTCGGTGTCGATATCTTCGGTGTGGTAAATCGCTCGGCGCTCGGCATCAACCGCCACCATTTCGTGGGCTTTGCGGCCGAAGCACGGCAGCTCAACGGCCTCGCCGCCGTCGCGAAGCGGGCTGCACTCAAACATCTTACCGTCCCAGATTTCCTCGCCGTTAATCCAGGTTCCCCAGGGGGTGGCGCCGCCAGAGCAATTCGTGGTGGTACCGCGCTGGCAGGGGTAGGCATCGACAAGATTACCCGCCGCATCAAAACGCAAGGCACTGACCCCGCCGCCGAAAAATGGCGGCAAGAACGCGGCGGTATCGCGGTCTAGATTGCGTCGGAATTCACCAGTCGGGTCCTGGTCGCGGATCGTTGTCAGGTCGCGCGCTTCGGAGTTACTAACATAGATCCAGCCACCGTCGTCGGTTCTGAATGTGCCGCCGCCATCGGGGTCTGAATGCCAGAAGAACAGCGGGTCAACACTGGGCACCGGCGGCTCGCCAAATACCGCCAACTGACGGGAGGTGAACCCCAGAGGCAGGCGAATGCCGTCGTCATTGGGCTCTTGCAGAGGGCCTATGTTGCGAAATTTACTGGAGAACGTCGCACTACCATTGCTGCTGGAACTGGACGAACTGCCACCACAGGCGGTCAACCAGCTTGCCGTGGCAACACTGCCTGCCGAGAACAACAGGTTGCGCAGAAATAGTCGCCGCGACCAGCCCTTGCGCTCCGCTTCTTTAAGTAATGGATTCATCCAACCTTCCCCTCTAGTTTTCTAACTACTATTTTCTACTACTTGTATTTTCTATTACTAGGCCGCAGCGCCCAGCGCTGAAAAATGGCGACCGTGTGACACCGAGATGACAACCCCATAGGTTTTAGCATAGTTATATGACAGCGAGATAACATTCCGGGCTGACCCTCAGGCCAGCAGCGCCTCTGCACGCAACAGCTTACGCACCCAGCGGTGGGCGAGATCATGGTCCAGGCGCGGATGCCACGCTGCGGCGACGGTGATCGACGGCATCGTCGCCGCAATCTTTACCTCACTCAGCGGGCCAGACATTACCGATAACAGCCGGCGCGGGATCATCGCGATGAGATCGCTGCCCGACAGCAAACTCGGCAACACCGCAAAATTGGGCAGCGTAACCGCCACTTTGTCGAGTAACGGCGAGTGATGCAGGTCGCGGAATAGGCCTCCCTCAAAAGCAAACCCCGTGGGCGAAACAATGACATGGTCATAACCCAAAAACGACTCTGCGGAGGCTTGCTGGTCTGCCAGCGGGTGCCCCTGCCTTGCCGCTGCGATGTAAGGGTCGGTAAAAAGCTCTTCGCTGGAAAAGTCCGCCGGCAGGGCCTGCGGAAAACTCAACATCAGATCCAGGTCGCCGTCACGAACGCGCTCGGCAGCCGCCTTGCTGTCCAGGTCGAACAGGGCAACTTTTACCTTTGGCGCGAGGGTGCGAATTCGCTGAACCAGCGGCACTAACAGGGCGATTTGCAGGTAGTCATTCGCGGAAACCGACAGTGTGAATTCAGCTTCCTCGGGGACAAATAGCGGCGGCGCGATCAACTGCTGAGCATCGCTGAGTAATTGTTTGATGGCAGGCCGCAGTGATTCAGCACGGGAGGTTGGCGTTAACCCCCGGGGGTTGCGCACAAACAAGGGGTCGTCGAACAAATCGCGCAGTTTTTGCAATGTGTAGCTGACACTCGGCTGGGTGACATGCAACCGCTTTGCCGCCTGAGAAACACTGCACTCATCCAGAAGCACATCCAGCACCTTCAGGGCATTCAAGTCGGCCTTCAAGATATTGTTCATTTTTATATCTTTTATAAAATTTAATAATTTGATTTATACCATGTGCATTTCTATAGTCCAGCCACGCTCCACACCTCTAGCCTTTTTGGGAGTCGACGATGTCCTCGCGCAGCCAACATGCCTCAATTTGCCGAATGTGCCACGCCGCCTGTCCGGTCATTGTGGAAATGGAAGATGGCCTGCCTGTTAAGGTGACTGGCAACAAGGCCAGCCCGACCTATCACGGGTTTTGCTGCAGTCGCGGCCAGGCCTCGGTGGAGCATATTCGCCACCCCGACCGCTTGCTGCACTCGCTGAAACGCATGCCCGATGGCCGTTTTGAGCCCATCGCAATTGAACAGGCAATGGACGAAATTGCCGAAAAATTGCAGGCCATCGTCGACCAACACGGGCCTCGCGCACTGGCCGCTTACTTCGGCACTTACTCCGGCCCCTACCCCGCCGCCGGTACGTTGCTCGGCTCACTGGTGGCTTCGCTCGGGTCACCAATGATTTTTGCCAGCGCCACCATTGACCAGCCAGGCAAAGATATCGCCAACGCCATGCTCGGCCACTGGAAAGCCGGCCCCCAGGCCTTTGCCGACTCCGATGTTTGGCTGATGCTTGGCGGCAACCCCATGGTGACGATTGCCGGCGGCGTGCCCAGTCAAAACCCCGCGCGACGCCTCACCGACAAGATCAAAGATGGTATGACGCTCATCGTGATCGACCCGCGCAAAACCGAAACCGCCGCGCGCGCACAAATTCACCTGCGCCCAACGCCCGGCGAAGATGTCGCGGTGCTGGCGGCAATGCTGCATGTCATCATTAAAGAGCAGTTATACGACGACGCCTTTATTACCGAAAACGTGAAAGGCTTTACCGAGCTGAAAAATGCCGTTGCCCCCTACACCCCAGAACATGCTGCTGCGCGCGCCGACGTTCCCGCTGAGCAAATTACCAATGCTGCTCGGGTATTTGCTAAGGCTAAGCGCGGGGTAGCGACGGGCCTAACCGGCGCCAATATGTCCGGCCACAGCTCGCTGACCGAATATTTACTGCTGTGCCTGAACACCCTGTGCGGCCGCTTCGTGCGCGAGGGCGAGCCCGTCGCCAACCCCGGTGTACTGCTGCCGCGGGCAACACCCATTGCCGAAGCGGCCGACCCCGCCCCCTATCACAATGTTGGCGAAGCATTGCGCGTGCGCGGCCTTTCGCAGAGCGCGGCAGGCATGCCCACCGCGGCATTAGCAGACGAGATTTTGCTGGAAGGCGAAGGCCAGGTGAAGGCGCTTATCGTCAACAGCGGCAACCCCGTGGCGGCCTGGCCCGACCAGCAGAAAACCGTGGCGGCGATGAAAAAGCTCGAGCTGCTGGTTCACGTGGATATCAAAATGTCAGCCACCGCCAAACTGGCCGACTACATTATCGCCCCAAAAGTCAGCTACGAAGTGCCGACCATTTCGCTCGCCGTCGAGCACCTGGAAAACTTCTCTTACCACTGGGGGCTATGCGAGCCCTTCGGCATGTATGCCCCGGCGTTGATGGACACACCCGAGGGCTCCGACTTAATCGAGGAGTGGGAGTTTTATTACGGCCTGGCCCAGCGTTTAGGCATTGGGCTATTCAGCTTCCCAATGCAATCGCGCACGGCGACGGTGCGAGAGGAGCGCGACTTTGTGATGCTGGATATGGACAACAAACCCAGCAGCGACGACATGCTGGAGCTGTTGTGCAACCGCTCTCGCATTCCCTTGGATGAAGTGAAAAAGCACCCGAACGGCGCGCTGTTCCCTGAAAAAATTGTCGCGGTCGCCAAGCGCCCCGACTGCACAGCCCGGCTGGATATTGGTAACCCCGATATGATGGCCGAGCTTGACGCCGCAGTGGCGGCCAGGCCGCGCGATGACCGCTTTCCGTTTACGTTGGTGTCGCGCCGAATGAAAAACGCCTACAACTCATCGCTGCGGGATCTGCCACGCTTGGTGAAAACCAAACGCCCGTACAACCCAGCCTACTTGCACCCGGATGATCTCACCGCACTCGGCCTCGATGATGGCGATTACATTGAGATTCGCTCGGCGCATGGGGCGATTGTTGGCATTGCCAACGCCGATAAAACGCTGAAACCCGGCGTACTATCGATGGCCCATGCCTACGGTGACGGGGCGCTTTCTGAAAACGCGACTGACACTGAACAGAAGGATATTTTGTTCCGTGAGGGCAGCAACACCTCGGCATTGATCAGCACGGATGATGACTACGACCGCTTCTCAGGCATTCCCCGTATGAGCGCCCTGCCGGTTGCCATTCAGCCCTACCACAGTCACCCCGTCCCCAGTCAGCCCGCTCCGCAATAGCGGGTGGAGTGCGGCACTATTTCGGGAAAACAGGCGGCCGCGGCTGCGCTTCTGGCCAGCGTTGCGGCTGACGCTTAAATTCGCTGAGGTCGTAGCCCATCTCGGCGATGCGCACCAGCAGCTCCTGATAACGCGTCTCCGACAGCTGTGGTGAGCGCGCCATCAGCCACACGTAGTCGCGCTTCTCTCGCCCGATAATGGTTTCTGAGTAATCCTCAGAGATATAGGCCACCCGATAGTCTGCCTTGAACGGCCAAAGGAATTGCATCTTCCACTGGGTGTTCGCCGTTCCCTCCACCACGGTTGCCGAAGGGCGATACGTTTTGAGCGGGGCATCGAAACTGCCATCGCGAAAATGGTAAGCCACGGCGATACCGCCGTCGTCCTTAAGCTGGTAGCTCTCTATCCCGTTGTGAGCATCGCGCTCGGGGAACAGCGGAATAAAACCGATCACATACCAGTCTCCCATAAAGCGCTGAAGATCGAGCGAAGACGGTGCCGGGAGCGCGTCACGCGCCGTGGTGCAAGCTGAAAGAATCGTCATTGAAAGTCCGAGGATGGCCATACGTAACATGTCACACTCCTTTGCCAGTGAATGCCTGCTGTACGTAATTTGACCAAACTCAGAGCATTGAGAAATACGCTCGTATTAACATCCCCATATGCCAATAATTAAGGGGTATGTGAATACTTACCTACGTAGACTGCCAGCTTGCCGGTATTTCCGCCTTCTGCCAGCGTCGCTAGAGCTTTGGGCGCATTTTCCAAACCGTGGAAAAGCTGATTTTGGTTTACCAGTTTTCCAGCCAGAAACCACTGCTCAAGCTGCTGCAATATAGCAGGCACCTCAGCCATGTGGTCCAGAATTAAAAAGCCTTCCATGCGCAAGCGGTGCAGCGTCACCAGCGGTAAATTCTTCACGCCGTAGCTGTCCTGCTTGCCGTATTGCGACACACTACCCGAGGCAACAATACAGCCGCCGATAGTCATGGTGGGCAGCACGGCATCAAGGATTTCGCCACCGACATTGTCGAAAAACAGCTCCACGCCGTCGGGGATCATTTCGCGAATGCCGGCGGTCAAATCGCGACTTGCCCGATAATCAACGGCGCCGTCCAAGCCCAGCTGCTCGGTGAGGAATTCACATTTACGGCTGCCACCAGCGATACCAAACACTTGAGCACCGGCAGCCTTGGCCAATTGCGCAGCCATTAACCCAGTAGCACCCGCCGCCCCGCTAATCAGCACCCGCTGCCCCGCTTGCAAACGGCCGACCGTCATCAAGCCAATATGCGCAGACCAGGCAGTGAGCCCCAGCGTTCCCATGTAGGCATCCAATGGAATATCAGTGTGGGGAGAAAACCTCAGCGTAAAGCCGTCGTTAAGCAGCTCATCACCGCTTACCACCTTGTAATCGGCCCACGACTGCAGACTCATCACATAATCACCAAGCGCGAAGTCGGGGTGGCGCGACGCGACCACTTTTGCGATCACATTACCGCGCATCAATTCGCCCAGCTGCAACTGCGGCAGGTAATCGCGCTTCTCGCTAAGCCACAGTAAATTGGATGCATCGAGCGACAATAGGCAGGTTTCCAGCAGAAGCTGTCCCTCCCCCAATTCGGGTAACGGCTCGCTCACCCAGCGCAGCTCGTCGCCAGCCAGGGTGTTGTCGAGATAGCGGGCAATACGCCAGCCGTTGCAGAATTCCGGTGACATGACTCATCCTTTTTTAGCTATTGTTAACGATGCCAGCGCACTATACGTGGCGCATAAAATTGCCCGCAATGTGTATCCACGACGAATCTACCCCGCAACGACGACAGCTTTGCCCCCATGCGCCTGGGCTGCACCGCCCTGTTTCGGACTGATAAACTGCATCTCACACCAACGGAGCGATAGCCGCGATGAAACCCCACACACCGGCCCCTACATGCAGCGAAGACACCGGGCAACGCCCCCGTGAGCGGCGTTTCCAATTTTCCAGTAACCGCGGCAACGCCACCCACCGCGTGCGCTATGTTGAATCCGGTGGCGGCAACGCGGACCAGGCATGCCGCCTTTGCCAGCCAACACTGCCTCCCAAGGCACGGTAAGCGGCGAAAATTACCCCCCCGAGTACTTGCAGAAAAAATACGGAAAACAGCCCCAAAATCCGTCCTGCTACGACATACGTAACAGTATTTTGTGCTGTAAATAACAAGATAGTTTGGGGGTTTTATGAAAAGAACCACATTTGCGCTGCTGTCGATGATGGCGGCGAGCGGATCTGTACTTGCCGTTGAAAACTGGCAGGGACTCTACACCGACCTACGCGCAGGCGCGGGTTTTAATCCAGGCGACAATGGTGAGTTGGAATTTCGCCGCGCAGATGGCAGCGACAACCGCGCCGCAATAGACAGCGCTTTCGGCGATAACTTCAACGGAGAATTTAACGCGGGCAGCTTACTGGGCGCCGCGATCGGCTATAAATTCCAGCAAGATCGCTGGGTCTATGGCGCCGAATTCAGCCTTTCCTCAGCCGATTTATCGCAGAATCAAAGCGCCTTCTCGGCCACGCCCGCCACGTATGTCGAGCGCCGGGAAATCGACCTACTCACCCATGTCTCGTTCAACATCGGCTATGCGAGCGAGCTGCCTATTCTGCCCTTCTTCCGCTTGGGCGCGTCCTATGGCGACGTCGATTACAGCTGGCAGGGTAACTCCGGCGCTTTTCGTGGTGACAACGGCAAGGATGACCGCAATATTGGTTACCACGTTGGTATTGGCGTTGAAGTGAAGCTGAACGGGCCGCTGTCGCTCACCTTCGAATATCAATATGTCGACCTTGGCGATGCTGACTTCTCCACCAACTTCAGTGGCGAGCAGGACTTGTTGGGGCAGAATAACGGCGCCTTCAACGCCTTTGGCAATGCCGCCTCCGGGGGCACCAACGCACAGGGCAGCGACGACGACTTCGATTTTCAAACGGTCGGAGCGGCGCTGCGCTACCGCTTCTAAGGCGTCTGCGTGTCACGAACCGGCACGCTGCTTGGCCACCCACCTCACATGCCTGGCTATCGCTTCATCATCACGCAAGGCCTCTATGCTTGAAAACCGTTGCCCTAGGGTCAGCTCATCATAAAGCTGGTGGATACCGCTGTGGCATGGGCGACACAGCCATACCCCTGCGTTTAATTCACTGCGATTAAAACGCTTATAAAAGCGTGGCCGACGGTGGAGTTTCCGAGGGATCAAGTGGTGAAAGGTCAGCGCCACCTGCCTTTCGCAAAGCTGACACGGTTGTTGGGTGGGGCGGCGGCGAGGCATTGATATTTAACCCCAAAAAAAAGCCCCTGGGGGAGGGGCAAGAAGCAGGATCATGAAAAGCAACTACTCTTATGCGAAATCCGCCCCTTTGGATCACCACTGACAACGTGTGCTAACGCACAACTTGCCCAGCGCGACGACAAGCGCCCACCGCTACTGCACTAAATTGTCTACTCGGTCACTTACACAGCGCGAGGCAACTCTTAGTATTGCCGCCTACATTTTCCAGGCTGGCCCAGTGACTTCTCCAACAACATCTCAGCACCATATCGCTCATCTGCACGCGTTTCGCGGTTTCGCCATTTTGAATGTGATCGGCGCCCATGCCTGGACATCGCTAATGTTCCGGGTTGGGGGCTACGAAATGGCCGACAGCATGCGGCCACTGTATTCATTGATCCAGACCGTTTTCCACGATGCCACGCTGTATTTTGCGGTGATATCGGGCCTGCTGTTTACCAAAGTGTTGCGCGGCCGGCCCTGGGCAAGTTTTTACCGCGCCAAGCTTAAGAACGTCATCCTGCCGTATGCCGTTTTGAGCGTGTTCTTTTTAACGGCACTGTGGGATTGGTATGTTGGCTACGCTGCCGACAACGGCTTGCCCACCGACTACGCCACCGCCCTGCTACGCGGCTTGCTGCTCGGGCAAACACTGCCCCAGTTTTGGTATATCCCGGTGCTGGCAGTGCTGTTTGTGATCACGCCGGTATTGGACGCACTTATCCAACACCCACAACGTCGCTGGCTGGCCGTAGCGCTGGTTATTCTGCCTTTGTTTATCTCGCGCACGGGCATGGCGAATTCAGTCAGTGTGCAGACGATTATCTATTTTAGCGGTGCCTACCTCTGCGGCATGTTGATGGGCCAACACTATGAGGCCGTTCAGGCTGCTATCACCCGCAACACTCTCAATCTATTCTTACTGGTATTGGCAAGCTCGGCGGCACTATTCGTTCTTTATGCCAACGGCTATAAAAGCAGTGGCTGGCTGTCGTACACCGAAAGCCTGTTCTATATACAAAAGCTGGCGATCACCGTGCTGATTCTGCATACCTTCCTTTGCCTGGAGGGTGGGCTACCAAAGCTGTTGCACACGCTGGGCGACTACGCGTTCGCGATTTATTTTTTGCACTTAGTGTTTATCTTTTTACTGGCACAACTGCTCGTCGAGCCACTGCGAGCGCATCTGCACAGCGGCTGGATGTTCGCCGGGGGGCTATTGGTCATGTTGGGCAGTACGGCATTGACCCTGGGCGCCAGCGCAATGTTAAAACGCTTGCTCGGCAGGTATTCAAGGATGATCATAGGAAGCTAACGCAGCCAAAACGTAAGCAAGGGAGTTGCTATGCGCTATGTATCGCGCGGCCTTGCCGCTTTCATAATCGCCCTGATGGCCGCACTCAGCGCGCTCGCTGAACCGCCAACACCAAGCCCGCAAGCCTACCGCAATGGCTTGTATTGGCTGCCAGACCTACCCTACGGCGACCACCCTCGTCAGCGCATGGATATCTATTTACCCAGTGTGACTCAGGGCGCACCAGTGATCGCAATGGTGCACGGCGGCGCGTGGCGTTTCGGCGACAAACGTCACCGCGCCGTGGTTAAGCACAAGCTGGCTCACTGGTCATCAAAGGGCTTTATTTTTGCGTCGATCAATTACCGGCTTTTGCCGGATGCCGATCCAGGCGTTCAGCGCGACGATATCGCCCGCGCCCTCGCTCACTTGCAAACCACCGTTGGTCAATTGGGCGGCGACGCCGAACGCCTGATATTGATGGGGCATTCTGCCGGCGGCCATCTTGCCGCTTTACTCGCCGCGCGCCCCGATATTGCCTATGCCGCTGGCGCCACGCCGTGGCGAGCGACCATCGTCCTCGACAGTGCCGCCGTCGACCTGGAAACGCTAATGGGCGCACCGCATGCCAAACTCTACGACGCCGCTTTTGGCGATGAGCCCAAGCATTGGCAGCGTCTGTCACCGCTTCGCCAATTACAGCCTAACGCCAGCGACTTTTTACTGATCTGTTCGCAGCGTCGCGACAATGCCTGCCCCGCCGCGCAGCGCTTCGCTACCGCAGCAGAGGCGGCCGGCAGCCACGCCGAGGTCAGCCCTCAGCCATATACACACACGGGAATCAATGCGCGCCTGGGCCAGGCAAACGCCTACACAAGCGCGGTAGATGCCTTCATTCAAAGGCAGCTGTCGGGGCGCGATAAGCGCTAGTCAAAGTCCACGGCGCTGTGACGTTCTGCCATTTGCTCCTCTTCCGGCCCCCACACGCGGTTTACGCGGCGACCGCGCTGCACCGCCGGGCGCTCAGAAATTTGCTCGGCCCAACGCACAACATGGGTATATGAGGTGACATCGAGAAACTCTGCCGCATCGTAGAGGTGGCCCAGCACCAGGGCGCCGTACCATGGGAAGGTGGCAATATCAGCAATCGTGTACTCGTCGCCGCACAGGTAGGTATTCTCAGCCAGGCGCTTATCCAGCACATCCAACTGGCGCTTCACCTCCATGGTGTAGCGTTCAATGGGGTATTCCAGTTTCTCCGGAGCATAGGCGTAGAAGTGACCAAAGCCACCCCCCAGGAAAGGCGCACTGCCCATTTGCCACATCAACCAGGACTGACACTCGGCGCGCGTCGCCACATCTTTCGGGTAAAAAGCGTCAAACTTTTCAGCGAGGTAAAGCAGAATCGCGCCGGATTCAAACACCCGCGTTGGCGGCGTTGTGCCGCGGTCCAACAGAGCCGGTATTTTTGAGTTAGGATTGATGTCGACAAAGCCACTGGAGAACTGGTCGCCCTCCATAATATTCACCAGATAGGCGTTGTATTCAGCCTTACTGATACCCAGCTCAAGTAGCTCTTCGAGCATCACCGTCACTTTCACGCCATTGGGGGTTGCCAGCGAGTAAAGCTGCAAATCGTGGTTGCCGCTGGGCAGGGCTTTTTCGTGCGTCGCACCGGAGATCGGCCGGTTAATATTGGCAAACTTGCCGCCACTTTCACTGTTCCATGTCCAGACTTTGGGGGGGACATAGGGCTTGGATTCCGACATACACACATTCTCCACGTTGTTGTAGTAATGGCTCACCGCAGCACCTCGCGGTGATCCTACCTTGCCACAATAGATGCAAGAGTACATAGCTTGTTACATCTCTCGTACTCCGGCTTTCTGCTATGACCGCGTGTCCATGACCGTGTTCATCGGCGAGCGCTGACGCCACAAGCCCTGGTGAACGGCCAAGGCGGTAATAATCATGCCCGCGCCCAGTAGCATCGCTGGCGTGATCGGCTCGTCGACAACCACACTGCCAATGGCCAGCGCCAGCACCGGCGACACCAGAGGGATCAACGACACGGTTTCCACTGGCATGACTTTCAGAATGTAGTAATAGGCAACAAAGCCCACCAGCGACGCAAACAGGGCAAGGTACAGCAGGGATGCCAGCGATACAGCACTGAACACCAGTGGCTCAAAGCCAACCCAAAGCCACCAGCTCAACAACATACCGGGCAACGCGAAGGCCATTGCACCCAGCGCCTGCTCCACCGGCGACACAACGATGGTGGCGTTGAGCTTTTTCACCCACACCGCGCTGCCCGAGAACAGTAAATTAGACAGCAGCATTAGCGCGATACCGGTGTAGCTGTCGCCGGTGATCACCACATCGTCGGCCAGAATACACAGTAAGCCCAGCGCTGCCAGCGCAATGGCAAACAGCTTGCGCGGCACCAACATACGCTCCCCCAACACCGGCCACGCCAGCGCCGCCGTGAAAAACGGCGACAAGCCAAACATCAGCGCGATCAGTCCCGAAGGAATATATTGCGCAGCCAAGTACACCAACGCCATATTGGGAAACAAGCTGATGGATGCGGCGAAGTAAAGCTTCCAGTGGCGGCGAATATTTAAACCCGCCACGCCAAACAGTGTGCACAGCGCACTGCCGACAAAAAACGCGATAAGAATACGCAGGCTCAACGCTGCGATGGGGGCCAACGAATCGCCACCGAGTTTTATCGACAGTGGCGTCGTCGCCCAGATAAGAATAACCAGTAGATAGACAAACCGTACAAGCATGGCGCTTTACTCACGTATTTGCCGAGACATGTCCCCGAGGCCCACAACGAAAAAGGCCGCAGATGAAATGTCTGCGGCCTTTTGGAATTGGGTATTTTCTAACCTTGTATCAATTCTCCGCCGCACACCATCGCGCCACACGCACAATACGGCGCATGGCAGCGAGAAATTTGGCGAAACACCACTGATACATAATTTACATACTATATTCGTTAGCAACGCCATCACTATATGCCAGCGGCTTCCGTCGGCGCAAGGCCTCTGAAGCACAAAGACAACTAACGATGATGGCATGCCGCCTACGCCCATCGCCAACGGCAGCCTCCACCCCCTATCCACCCGCCCCCGCTTCCGTCATCTGACGCGCCATTCTTAGCGCAAGAAACGAACAGGCCACACCGAGAATCCGATGACTTTTTTCATCATTAGCATCACTATTGATGAAATAAAGAATCAACACAACAAAAGGACAGATAGCATGAATTAAAAATAAACATAAAAATCAATAGGTTAAGAAAATAACGAGTTTGGCATAGCTATTGCTATTACCGCTCTAACGATAAGATTAATTCAGTCTAAGGTTTGTACCATGAAGGTTTCTCGCTTCCGCTCTGCCCGCCAACTACTCACTGGCGAAGGCGCAACCGAACAATTACCCCAACACCTCAGCGCGCTGAATATCCACTCCCCCTTGCTGGTGACTGACAAAGGTGTGCGCGACTCCGGCAGCCTGACACTAATCAGCCAACACCTGGCCGAGGGTAGCTTCAGTATTTTTGACCAAGTGCCGCCAGAACCAGAGGTGGACATTGTGAAGGCCTGTGCAGCCGCTTTTAAACACGGCCAGCACGATGGCATCCTGGCAGTGGGCGGCGGCAGCGCGATGGACATTGCCAAGTGCACCGCGGTGTATGTAGACCACGACGGTGAGCTGGAAGACTTATTCGGCGAAGACCAGGTACGCCAGCGCCGTGTTCCCTTGATCGCGATTCCCACCACCGCAGGCACGGGATCAGAAGTGACCAACATCGCTATTTTGTCGGACCCCGAAGCCCAACTTAAAAAAGGCATTGTCAGCGACCACCTACTGCCCGACTTGGCGATAGTCTCCCCGGAAATGACCCTGAGCTGCCCGCCACCGGTAACCGCCGCCAGCGGCGTTGATGCGCTGGTGCATGCCCTGGAAGCCTACCTTTCGAATTTTGCCAGCGATATCACCGACGCCCTCGCCATTAAAGCGATGACGCTGATCATTAACGCCCTGCCCAAGGCCTATGCCCAGGCCGATAACCTCAGCGCCCGCGAAGCAATGGCCACCGGCAGTCTGCTGGCAGGCCTGGCCTTTGGTAATGCGGGTGTGGGCGCAGTACACGCCCTCGCCTACCCCCTGGGTGGCCGCTACCACATCTCCCACGGCGTCAGTAACGCCCTGCTGCTACCCCACGTGATGGAGGTGAACAAAATGGCCTGCATTGAACGCTTTAGCGATATCGCCGCAGCCTTCGGCGCGCCGGTTCATCAACTCAGCCACCAGCAAGCCGCTGACTATGTGCTAGAGCGTCTTTACACGCTGTGCAGCGATGTGAACATTCCCGCCCGCCTGCGCGACCTGAACATTCCTGAAGCCGACTTACCCCAGCTGGCAGAGGAGGCCTTCGGCGTAAAGCGCCTGCTGCGCAACAACCCCCGAGACCTGAGCGTCAGTGAGATCCTCGGCATTTACCAAGCCGCGTACTAAGCGCCTCACCACGATCCAATAAAACAATAAAGGGACTCACCATGACTGCATGGCAACAACGACGCGACGGCGATGAATCGCCGTACATTCCCCTTGGCCCTTTCAAGCTAAGGCTGCCATTTATCCACTACCGCTTTGAGCTGCCCGACTACCTGCAGGGCCTGCTGATGTGCGCGGTAGACCTCGCGGCCATCCCGCTGATGGTCGAGCTGCTGGGCATGCCCTTTGAAGCAGCAATCGCCATCGTGATGCTCAACGGCCTGTTCTATCTGCTTCACCACCTGCTTGGCGACCCAGTAATCCCCGGCTGGATCACGCCTGCCATTCCCTTGCTGATCGCCTATGTGGAAACCTTTGCGCCGGGCAGCGACCGCGTTCACGCCTTGATCGCCTTTCAGATGATGCTGGGGATATTCGCACTAACGCTGGGAAGAACCCGGCTAGCGGCAAAGGTTGTTCACATGATCCCCGCGGCAATCAAGTCGGGCATTATCATGGGGGCGGGCATTGCCGCCATCGCTATTGTCTTTAAAGAAGGCGGCCGTTTTGACCAATACCCCATCACCATTAGCATTGCGGTGGGCATTGCGTTTTATCTGATTTTTTCCAAGCACTTTGCCACGCTTCGCCAACGCAGCCGCGGCTGGGCCAACCTCGCCAAGCTGGGGATTTTCCCCATCATTGCCCTGGCCGTCGTTGTTGCGCCGCTGGCCGGCGAAGCGCCGTGGCCCGATATCACCTGGGGCTTTACCCAACCCAACTTCGCACTGATGTTCAGTGACTACACCGTGTTTGGCCTTGGCCTGCCACCGCTAGCCATGTTCGTCACTGCCCTGCCCACCGTTCTCGCTGCCTATATCGTGTTGTTCGGCGATGTACTGCAAAGCAAGGCAATTCTCGCCGAGGCCGATGCGGTTCGCCAAGACGAAAAAATCGACTACGACCCCAACCGGGCGCACATGATTTTTGGCGGGCGCAATTTTCTTATGAGCATACTCGGCCCCGATGTGGTGATGTGCGGCCCGCTGTGGGCGGCAATGCACGTGGTTATTGTTGAGCGCTACAAACAGGGCAAAGCGTCAATGAACTCCATCTTCGGCGGTTCGGGCTCCTTCCGCTGGGGAACCAACACCGGCCTTTTGCTGCTGCCAATTGTCAGCCTTGTGCAACCCATTCTCGGTATCGCACTGGCGCTCACCTTATTGATACAGGGCTTTGTCAGCGTACGCATTGGTGTGATGGAAGCACGCAGCCAGCGCGACCTCGGCATTGCCGGCGTCATTGCCGCCATCTTAACCATTAAAGGCGCCACCTGGGCGTTTGCCGCTGGCATCTTACTCACCGCGCTGATCTACGGCCGCAACTTTTTCAAAGGCGACGTCGACACCACGTTCACCAAAGACCAAAACGAGGTGAACAATGGATAAGCTTGAGTTAGCGCTGCTGCAGCCAGTGCTCGACACCCTGCAAGACGGCGTGTACATCACCGACGAAAATGGCCTGACGCTCACCATAAACCGCGCCTACGAACGAATTACCGGCATCCAGCGGCACAAAGTCGTTGGCAAACATATGACCGAGCTCGTCAAAGCGGGCTACATCTCCAAGTCCGTTTCGCTGGAAGTAATCCGCGAGCAGGAGCCGGTAACGCTGGTGCAAACCATTCACGACAGCCGCAAAATTGTGGTGAGTGGCAACCCTATGTTCAATGAACAGGGCGAGCTGCAATATGTGATTACCAATGTTCGCGATATCACCGAACTACTGAATGCCAAGCATGCCCAGGAGCAGCTTGAGCAAATTATTAACACCCGTCAGGAATACAGCCTAAAAGCGCCGGACACGGCCTTGGATAGCAGCATTATTCTCAGCAACCGTTCCCAGGCGTGCTATGAGCTTGCCGAACGCATTGCACCAACGCTGGTAAAAGTGCTGATACAAGGTGAGACCGGTACCGGCAAAACACTGCTGGCACAGTTTATCCATCAACACAGCGAACGCAGCGACGGGCCGTTCATCTCATTGAACTGCGCCGCCATGCCAGAAGGTTTGATTGAAGCCGAGCTGTTTGGCTATGTGGCCGGTGCCTTTACCGGCGCCAGTAATCGCGGCAAGGACGGGCTGCTGGATGTTGCCCACGGCGGCACGCTGTTCCTCGACGAGATTGGCGACCTGCCGCTGGCACTGCAGGCAAAGCTGCTGAAAGTTGTTGAGGAAAATCGCTTCCTGCCGCTGGGCGCCACCCGCTTTAAAGATACCAATATTCGGCTGATCACCGCGACGCATCACGACTTGAAAGAGGCCGTTGCCCGCGGCCGATTCCGCGAAGACCTCTATTACCGCCTGTGTGTTGTGCCCATTACCTTGCCGCCGCTGCGCCAGCGCAAAGACGAGATCATTCCACTGCTCAACCACTACCTGCAATTTTTTGCCGAGCAATACCAGGTCACCAAACAACTGGACCCGGAAGCCGTTGAGCGACTGATCAATTACTCCTGGCCCGGCAATGTTCGCGAATTGATGAACCTTACCGAGCGGCTATTGCTCAGTGCCACGGGCGAGACCATCGGCCCCAACGACCTGCCCGCTGAGGTGCAACCCACGCTTCAACCTGGCGAGCCAGGCATTGCCGGCACTCTGAAAGAACAAGTTGCCGCACTGGAAAAACGCCTGATCACCACCGCACTGCAACAGCATCGCACCACCCGTGCAGCAGCGGCCTCTTTGGGTATAGACCAATCCACGCTGGTGAAGAAATCCCAGCGCTGGAAGACCGACGTGAACCAATAACTCAGGATGTGAACGTGAATTTAGCCAATACGCCCTTTTTCAAAAATCAGTGTTTTATCGACGGTCAATGGCTGTCCAGCAGCGATACCGCCGCTGTTCACAACCCGGCAAACGGCGAGGTCATTACTCACGTACCAATGATGGGTGCGGCAGACACTGAGCGCGCCATTCAGGCAGCCGAGCGCGCGCAGCGCGAATGGCGTCAGCGCAGTGCAGACGAGCGAGCGACCTTGCTAAAGCGCTGGCACCAGCTTGTGGTGGAAAACAGCCGTGGTCTTGGCGAACTGATGTCACTGGAGCAGGGCAAACCCGTCGCGGAAGCCGAAGGTGAAGTCCTGTACGCCGCCAGCTACATCGAATGGTTCGCTGAGGAAGCGCGGCGCCTGTATGGCGAAACCATCCCCGGCCATCAGGCTGACAAACGCATTGTGGTCACCCGCGAAGCCGTCGGCGTTTGCGCGGCCATCACACCGTGGAATTTTCCCGCAGCAATGATCGCCCGCAAAGTGGCTCCGGCATTGGCAGCGGGTTGTTCAATTATCGTAAAGCCCGCTCTGGAAACCCCGTTGTCGGCATTTGCTCTCGCGGCCCTGGCCGAGCAAGCCGGCCTGCCCGCAGGGGTGTTTAACGTGATTAGCGGCCACGCGCCGGATATCGGCAATGTCCTTACCGCCAGCCCTGTTGTGCGCAAGCTCAGCTTTACCGGCTCGACGGCGGTCGGCGCAAAACTGATGGCCGACAGCGCCGCCAACCTGAAAAAACTGTCACTCGAACTTGGCGGCAATGCACCGTTCATCGTATTTGACGACGCCGACATCGAGCATGCCACCGACGAGTTGATTAAGGGTAAATTCCGCAACGCTGGGCAAACCTGTGTCTGCCCCAACCGGGTATATGTGCAGCGCGGCGTCTACGCCGAATTCAGCGAACGCCTGCAAGCGAAGGTCGCCAACCTGCGTGTTGGCCCGGGCTCGGAGCCCGACACCGATATCGGCCCGTTAATCAGTCGCGACGCCGCCGACAAAGTGAAGGCGCAGATCGACGATGCCCTTGGCAAAGGCGCAGAGCTGCTTTGTGGCGGCCAACGTCACGAGCGGGGAGACAACTGGTTTCAACCGAGCGTTATCGGCAATGCCAATCGCGACATGCTCTGCGCCCGCGAAGAAACTTTCGGGCCACTCATCCCCCTGTTCCCCTTTAGCGACGAGGCCGAGGTGATCGCGGCGGCAAACGCTACCGAGTTTGGTCTGGCCGCCTACCTATTTTCAAACAACATACACACCATTGAGCGCACCACCGAAGAGCTGGAGTACGGCATGGTCGGCATCAACACCGGCATGATCTCCACCGCTGTAGCCCCCTTCGGCGGCATTAAGTCCAGCGGTTTCGGCCGCGAGGGCTCGCACTTTGGTATCGAGGATTACACCGAACTGAAATACCGGTGTTACCACATTGCTGCGCGGTAAGCCGCCTGCAACGAGGAAGGCGGTGCACACCGCACCGCATAGATAGGTCATTGAATGACGACAATAAACAGCAAAAGGAAGCATAGTATGATCAGCTCTCTGCACAACACACGCAAACGTTTCGCTGGTATGGCACTGGCGAGTTGTATCGGTTTGTTCGGCGCCGCCGCTAGTCATGCGGCCGGCGACATCGAAGCGCTGCAGAAAAAGTCCCCCAACAACTGGGGCAAATGGGGCAAGGAAGACCAGATCGGCGGCCTCAACTACCTCGATGGCAAACAAGTATTGCGCGGGGTTGCCGAGATAAAAACCGGCGAACGCTTCACCCTGCAGCTGCCCATGACCCACGGTGTTGGCCCGGTCTTCCCCGGCCGCGTACCGGTTATGCACTTTATGTCTCAGGATGAAAGCATCTACTCATCCAATAAAATTAACGAACTGCCCGGCGGCGTGAAGTATTCTGACGACGCTGTATTTATGTACCTGCAAGGCACTACTCACGTCGATGCCCTTGGCCACGCGTGGTATGGCGACAAGGTGTACAACGGTAAGTCTGCCGACACCACCACTCACGGCCACAGCTTTGTGGATATTGGCACGCTGGGTGAAGCCGGTATTGCCGGGCGCGGTGTACTGCTCGATGTTGGCCGCGCAATGGGTGATAAGAACCACCGCCTGGCACCCAATGCCTGCATTAATCTCGACGATATCAAGGCAACCGCCAAGCGCCAGAAGGTCGATATTGAGAAGCGTGACATTCTGTTGATCCGCACTGGCTCTATGGGCCGCTTCTACGACGAAAACGACAAGCAAAACTGGAATGCGCAAACCGAACCCGGCCTGTGCTACAGCACCGCCTTGATCAAATGGTTAGACAAGATGGAGATCCCCGTGATCGCCGCCGACAACCTGGCCATTGAACGCGCCAACCAAGTCATCGATGGCGACAACTATGTCATTCCCCTGCACGGCGCGCTGATCCGCGACCTGGGTATTGTGCTGTCAGAAATCTACTGGCTGGACGACCTGGCAGAGTCCAGCGCGAAAGACGGTCGCTACAGCTTCTTCTTCAATGCTGCGCCACTGAAAATGAAAGGCGGCTCCGGCTCTCCCGTTAACCCCATCGTTATTAAGTAACACCACCCTTCCCTAGTGCCCGCCTGTGCGGGCTCCCCTTCGGGCAATGGCCTCGGCCACTGCTCTGGGGAACGGCTGCGCCAGAATTTTGCTTTTGGCCGAAAAATGCCTGCGGGAAAGGTCAGCACGATATCGAGATAACCGCCGAATAACGGCAAAATAACAAGGACATTCACATGAACAAACATACCCTACTCAGCTGCTTAGGCAGCAGCCTTCTGATAGCGGCGCCAGCCTCGCAGGCCCTGGAAATTAACGCCGACGACTGGACCCTAAGCTTCGGCGGCTATATCAACACCCACCTGGTGTATGCCAAATGCGACGACAACGCCCCAACGGTGGCGGGTAACGCCTTGCTGTGCACCGGCGAAGACGCCAGCGCCGTTTCCAACGGTTACAGCCCGGCAAGCTTTCAACTCAGTGCCAGCACCCAACGCAACGGCTTCGACATTCGCGCGACGGTGGCCATTGAACCGGGAACCACCGACAACGCCGCCTTCAATGGCAACGGCGACGGTGAAGCCTGGCGCGCTTTTTTCACCGTTGGTAACGATGAAGTTGGCACATTAACGGTAGGCCGCGCCTATGGCGTGTACGGCATAGACGTGCTGGTAGAAGACATGTCTCTCGCCTCGGTGGGGGCACCACTCGCCGTAAAGAGCCCGCTTAATACCAGCCTGGGCGGCGCCGGTTACGGCTATATTTTTGCCGACCGCCTCTCGCAAATCACCTATGACTATAAAGCCAGTAACGGCGTGAGTACCGCCATCGGTTTATACCAGCCACTGGATTTAGTTTCTTTCGGCGGCAATGGCTATGTTGGCGATACCGGCAGCCAGGAACCAGGCCTGCACGGCAAACTGCGCTTTGACCACCAGTGGGGTTTTGTCTCAACCACTTTCCTTCGTCAAAGCGTGGATGTTGCAAATGGCAACGACTACGAAGCACTGGCCGTCGACCTCACCGCCGCCATCAGCCTGGGGAATACCCGTCTCATGGCATCGGCATTCGACGCGACTGGCGTGGGCTACTACGGGCTGTTTATCGACGCCGCGGACATCAATGGTGAAGCGCGAGATACCCAGGGCTGGTTTGTGCAGCTCAGCCACCAGATCGGCGACACCAAACTCGGCATTAACTACGGTGAATCCAGTGTAGAGCTGGCACCCGCCGACACGGACACCCAGCTCGACACGCAGGCAAAACTCACTCTCGGCGTTTACCACACCCTGCTGCCGGGGCTGGTGCTTGCTGGTGAATACTCCGAACTCACCGCAGACAACCACCGCTCTGAAGAGATGGAAAACCAAGCCGTAAGCGTGGGCTTGGCGCTGTCATTCTAAAGACACAACCCCGGCCAATGTCTTAGTCCCACCCGATGCACGCGGATCTCTCCGCTGTGGTCTTTGCGGCTGCGATGCAGCCGCCTTTTTCAACTCCCAGCCAACTGGTTACTCGGCGTAGGTCTCATTGAGATAGTCGATAATGTCTGCCGACTCAAACATCGCTACCCCCGTGTTGGGGTCAACCAGGTACGGCACCTGACTGCGACCGGTTAGCCCCCGCAAACGCAGCCGGTTGTCACTGGTTATTGGCGCATCGGGGAAGAATTTTTCGCGCACGATCGGCGGCCCCATTTCCTGCCAACGGGACTTGGCGAAATTACGCAGGCGGTAAGGGATCTCCAACTCGCTTAAACGCTCCCTGACCAAACGCGCGTAGGGGCTGGACTCAAAGCTATACAACTCCAGCGGCTCAGCGGGCGCTGTGGACTCCGCCGCATACATACCGCGTGGTTTTGGCGATGATCGCAATGCCGTTGCCGCCAGCGACGACAACATATCCACCTGACGCAATACTCCCCGCGAGGCGCGGCGGCGACCACCACCATACTGATGGTAGAGATAGTCGATGATCTCTGCAGACTCCAGTAGCACCACATCATTGTTGGGGTCGACCAGCAGCGGGAACTGGCTGGCACCGCTCAAGTCGATCGCGGTGCCACGAAAGCGCATGCCGCCTTTCGGGCAAGGGTAGATCATCGCATCCAGGTCCAGCTCACACAGTACTTCCCGAACGAGCCGACAGAATGGACAGCCCTCATAATCGTAGAGCTCAAGTAATTTTTCCGGCTTGCCCGGGGTCGATGCAAAGGCGGCGGTGCCGCGCCAGGCACGACTGGAACTGGCAAAAACAGATGTCGCGATATCGAGCGCTTTCATGACGGCTTCCTCATAAAATTTGCCCGCTACCCTAGCACAGAATGCCTACAGGAAGGCGACACAACTAACGCGCTTTGCGACGCTTGCCCTTACCGGCTTTACCGCTTTCTTCACCCGGCAACTGCGCCTCTAACCACAATAAGGTATCGAGGTAGCCAACAAACTGCTTCAGGTAGGCCGGCGAGCGTTCGCGCATATTGGTCAACGAGCGAATAGCCAGCATTTGCGGGTTGAGAGGGCCGGGGTCTTGAGGGGCGTTTTGAATGGCCTGATCGATGCGCTGCTCGATATCCTGATGGCGCTGGCGGCTGCGCAATTGGCGCAATGCGCGCAGCTCTTTTGGTGGCTCGCTGGTCGCCTTATCGGATGCATGGCTCTGGGAAGCGCCCAACAGCGAAAATTCCTGCTGGCGGAGCAAGGCACTGATCGGCGAACTTGCTTCGTCGCTGGCGGCGTCATCCGGGGTGTCTCGGTTTAGCTGTGCTTGCAGAGCCCGCAGAGCTGAAGCAGCGCCACTGCGACGAGTCGCCAATTGCTGGCGGTGAGTCGCCAGCACACCAGCCAGTCGGCTCGGCTGCTCGCTGAATTGCTCACAGTCGCGCCGGTAATCGGCAAGCATTGATGCCGCGCGGCGCAATAGTGGCGCCTGCACTGACGGTCGCTGCTGTTGCGCCTTCTCCAACAGACTTTCCACGCCGCGCAGGCGCGGTGGGTCGAACTGAGGGCACTGCCCTTGCAGCGTCGCCAGCGTTGCCTGCAATTCAGCCAGTGGCGTACCGGGAGCGGGAGTCACTTCGCCTCCTGCTTCACGCGGGGGACGGGCGCCATTTCCACGCGGCGGTTTTGGGCGCGACCATCTTCGCTATTATTGGCAGCCACCGGTTGCTGGTCGCCAAAGGCGGCGGCAAACACGCTGTCGGCGGGCATGCCTTCGTCGATCAACGCGCGGGTAACCGTTAGCGCTCGCTGCGCAGACAGCTCCCAGTTGTCAGAGAACTGTAAGTTGCCCTGCTGAATGGGCAGGTCGTCGGTGAAGCCGCTCACCATCAGCAGTTGATCATTTTCCTGCACAAACAATTTGAGCGGCGGGATCAGGCTGCGCAGCAGTTCTCGGCCTTCTTGCTGGAGTTCCGCCGAGTTCAGCGAAAACAACACACTGCCGCTTATGCCAATGCGGCCATCGCGCAGGGTCACCCGACCACTGGCCAAGGGCGCAGCAAGCGCCTCTTCCAGCACGGCGCGGCGCTGTTGCTCCACCTCCCGTTGAGCGACTTCTTTTTCCAGGCTTTTCGCCAGCTCCAGCTGAAAACCCAGCGCCCAAATGAGCAGCAGCACGAACACGCCCACCATGCCGGTCATCAGGTCGCCAAAGATCGCCCAGATTGGCGGCTCCTGGCTCAAGCCGTCATCAAGTTCGCGACTCACGCCTCGGCCCCTTCGGCGTTCATATTCAGTTCAAGCTGCTCGGCACTGTCGGTAAGGGCTTGCAGGCGCGCCAAAATATCCTGATGGGTGAGCAGGTTGTGGTCGATAATCTCCCGCGCCTGGGCAACGTAGTAACTCATTTGCTCATCGCTGCGCTCGCCGCTTTCCTTGAGGGTTTGTTCGACACTGGCCAGCGCCGCCAGCAGTTCGCCGTTACTGTCACCAAACTGCTGCACCGCGGCGGCAAAGGTGTCGCCCACGCCGGACAATTCCAGCGCGCTACCCGCCAGTTGATCGCCAAGCTCGGCCAGCTGACCGGCGCGCTGCTCAATGCTGTCACCCAAACGCTCACCCAACTGCTTGAGAGTATCGCCGCTGTTAGCGAGCAACTGCTCAACCGCTTCGCGCTGCGCCTGACTGTTGTCGCGCAGGCCATCGGTCAAACTGGCCAGCTCCGACATTAACTCACGGCGCTCATCGAGCAGGCTGTTATCGCGTTCAATGTTCTTGGTAATTTCGCCGCGCAATTGCTCCATCAACTCAGCCGCAACGCGGGGCGCCTCCGACGCGGATTCGATCAGATTGGCCAGCGGCGCCTCTAATGAATTGCCCAGTTCAGCCAATTGCGTCGCCACGGCGGCTTGCAAGGTTTCCAGTCGGCTCACGGCGGCATCGCCGCGCTGCGCTTCCTCGTCGCGTAGCTGTTGCAATTGACCTTGCAGGGCATCGATCAGTGCACTGCTGCGCTCTGCCACATTTTCTTGCCAGCGCTGCTCCGCGGCCTGTTGCTGGCTCAGTTGCTCGGCAATGGCTGCCTGCAGCGTTTCCAAACGGCTCACCGCAGCGTCGCCGCGCTGCCCTTCTTCATCACGCAGCTGTTGCAACTGGCCCTGCAGGGCATCGATCAGCTGCGTGCTTCGCGCCGCCACACTTTCCTGCCAGCGCTGCTCAGCCGCTTGCTGTTCTTCAAGTTGCTGGCGCTGCTGCTCCAATAACTGTTGGTTGACGCTGTTCAACGCCGCATTGCGGGTTTCGGCATCCTCGCCCAAGGAGCGGGCCACCGCCGACAACATGGTTTCGGCATTGGCAAAGGCCGCCTGCCACTGCTGTAAGCGCTCGGCTTCGGCATCGCGCTGGGCCTGCAGCGCCTCGGCACTGCGCTGGGCGGCATCGTCCAGCAGCTGGCGACTGTCGCGGGCCATCTGCTCGGCGCTACTGCTGAGGCTTTGACCCACCGCATCGGCCAATTCGCGATTGGCGCGCTGCTGATTTTCCAGGCCCTTTTGCCAGGTGCTATCAATGGTGGCCGCGCTTTGTTCAAGCTGGCTAGACATCGCTTCAAGGCGCGCATTGGCGGCCTCGTCAAACTGTTGGTGGCGCTGCTGTAGGTCGCGCTCCAACCCTGCCAGCAGCGCCTCTACAACCGGCTTGATAGTTTCGCCAGCCTGACGACCGCTGTCCGCCAAACTGCGATTGAGTGACTCGGCCACCGCATTGGCCAGTGATTGAAAATCCTGTTGCACGCTCTGCTGAAACTGCTGCTGGTTGTCGAGCAATTGCTGGCTGAGCTGCTCGCCCATCGCACCGAGGCGCTCACTCAGTGCCGTGAGCTGGCTGGCAACGGTGGGCAGCGCATCGGCTTGTTGTTGCAGGGCGGAATAGGTTTGTTGGCGCTGATGACTGAGAGAGTAATTACGGAAGCGGCTGTCGCGCTGTTGATCCAACTCGCGGGATACGTCAATACGCTCCCGGCGGCTGAGCGTAGCGATAAAACCCAGCATCGCCGATGCCGCCACACCGGCCACAGAGGTACCAAAGGCCATGCCCAGACCCTTGATCGGTGTGGTCAAGCCGTCGCGAATAGCGCTTAGCTCGGTGCTACCCTCCAGCGCCTGTACGGCGCCGCTCAGGGTTTCGACCATACCGACGAAGGTGCCCATCAAACCCAGCATGACCAGCAGGCCAACCAGATAGGGCGTGAGCACAGGTACCGGCAGCCCTACGCATTCCCCTTCGATACGCTGACGCACCGGGTTGCGCAGCGACGCGGGCAAGGCATCCAACCAACTATTCAGCTCCACATCGCCGCCCTGCTCTAGGGCCGCGTGCAGCGCGCCAGTGGCCTGCTGATAGCGCAGCAATTCAGCCCCGCCGGTAAAGTAGGCCAGCGCAATGAGTAACATCACTACCGATGCCAGCAAGTGGCCGGCGGCAACAGCCACCCCCATCCACAGAATAACCAGCGCGCCAAGAATAAAGGCAGCCAGGGAAAGCAATCGTGTCATGGAGTGTCCTCGTGTTCGGAGTCCAGGGCTTCCAATAGACCCTGTAGCGGCTGCAGGCGCAGCGCGAGTTCAGCAAGTAGCAAACTCTGCATGTCGGTATGAAATTGCCAGAGCCAGCCCCCTTCCGCGAGCCACTGCTCACTGGTAGTTGGCTGCTCGGTATCGGCATCGATGTTTTGTTGCTCACTGCGCAGCGCGAAAAAATGCTGCGCCAGTAATTTAGGTAAGGCAGAAAGTGCACGACGGCTGTATACCGCCAGCGTGCCCTCCATCATGGTATCCAGCGCGGCCAGCTGGGCCAGCGCCTCGGAGCGACCCGCCAACAGCTTGCGTAACTCGCCGCGCAAGCTGATGACCCGATGGTCAATTTCACTTTGATGCAGGGCATAAAAGCGTTGATAAGGCGCGTACCCAGCGGCATCGCTGCCAAAAGTGTCAGCGTTTGGCGAGGGTAGAATAAATCCCGCCGGACTGCTCGCCATCGCCTCCGAGTCGAGGGTGAAACTCGCGGAGATCGCCTCAATCATGTCGGCGCGGCGCGCCATAAAAAGGGCTTGGGCATCATCGCCAGCGGCTTCGCCGGTCGCTTTCACGCGTCGCAAGCCGCGCAGTGACTCCGACAGGGCAATCGCTCCGGAGAGGTCAATCAATTCGGCCAATTTGTCGGCAAAACCCGCGCGCGGCGCAGCACTCGCCGCCACACCCAAGGCATTGAGGGTATGGGCCAGTCGCGAAGGTGTCGGCGGGGCGTGCGCGGCGGCCTTGGGCATAGAATCCTAGTGCGAGTTCTCATCGAACACGATGAGCGAGTTTATTCGGGACAGGCCATTCTGCCAGCGTGACAAAATTTAGAGTGGTCACTGACGCCTGTTACAGGCCACAGCGGAACGGCGTTGCTTCTACTTTTTTGGCTATGCTTTTGCATTTTTGCGCCCCATTATCGCCATTTTACCGCCCGATTCAATACAACTGCACAAGCGATGTATTGGCTTTTCTGCCCCTTTTAGACGATTTTTTGCGCCAGACAGCCCCACGGGAATTCCGTACTATGGCGGTATTACCCGTAACGGAGCAGTCAATGAGTACCACAGCTGGCGCGAGCATTTTGTTTATTCCCCACGGCGGCGGCCCGCTGCCCCTGCTGGGCGACCCCGGCCATGCCCGGCTGTGCGCCTTTCTAACGCAAATGGGGCAAAGCCTGCCAAGGCCGCAAGCGATTGTACTGATCAGCGCGCACTGGAAGGCCGAGCAAGCCCGGATCACCAGCGCCGCTCGCCCTGAGCTGATTTACGACTACAGCGGCTTTCCGCCGGAATCTTATCAACTGATGTATCCCGCCTCAGGCCATGCGACGCTGGCTTGTGAGCTGCAGCGCGCCCTCAGCAACGAAGGGCTAATCGCTCATCTTGATGCAACGCGCGGCTTCGACCACGGTATGTTTGTGCCGCTAACGCTGATGTACCCCAATGCCGATATTCCCGTTGTGCAGCTTTCGCTGTTGAGCAGCCTCGATGGCGCCGAGCATATCGCCATGGGACGCGCCTTACGGGTATTGCGTGACCGCCGACTATTGGTGTTAGGCAGCGGCGCCACCTATCACAACCTGCAAGCCTATTTTGCCGGCACGATGGACCGCGACGCCCACCACCAGTTTGAAAACTGGCTGGCGCAACAGTGCTGCGACGAAACGCTCTCCGACGATACCCGACAAACTGCGCTTGCCCACTGGCAGCGCGCGCCGGGGGCACTTCACTGCCACCCTCGCGCGGAGCATTTAATGCCACTGCAGGTCTGCGCAGGCATGGCCCGAGGCCCCGCTCAACGGGTATTTTTTGACGAGGTCATGGGCGAACTCAGCAGCGCATTTTTGTGGCAATACTAGGGCTGGCTCACCCTCATCGCACTGCAGCTGACGGGGGCAAATGGCGCCTGTCCTTTGGATCGCCGCTAATGAACACTTGTTAATTTATTTTTATCCGCCAGCCGACTACACTGGGCCTCGCCATCGATCGCCACAACAATAAACACAGGACCCCGGCTATGCCAAAACTCAGCGACCCCCTTACGCTTCCCTGCGGCGCAACACTGCCCAACCGCTTGCTGAAATCTGCGATGACAGAGGGCCTCGCCGACGAGCACGATCACGCCACCCCTCGGCTCGCCAGACTTTACCAAGCATGGTCAGAGGGCGGCACAGGCACCCTGGTAACCGGCAACGTGATGGTCGACCACCGTTTTTTAGAGCGCCCAGGCAACGTGGTGATCGACCACAACGGCGGCGAAGAGCAGCTGAAACACTGGGCAAAAGCCGGACAGGTCGCCGGTAACCAGTTGTGGATGCAAATCAACCATCCGGGGCGACAGTGCCAAAAGGTCGTATCGCACCAGCCACTGGCCCCCTCAGATGTGGGCATTGATCTGGCCGGCATGTTCGGCAAACCCCGCCCCATGACCGAAGACGACATCGAGCGTGCAATCAGTGGCTATGCGCGCGTTGCCGGCATCGCCAAGGAAACCGGCTTTAGCGGCGTGCAGATTCACGCTGCCCACGGCTACTTGATCAGCCAATTTCTGTCGCCGCTGGCAAACCGCCGCCAGGATCAGTGGGGCGGTAGTCTCGAGAATCGCGCTCACTTCCTACTGGAGGTCATTCGCCGCAGTCGCGAGGCGGTCGGCCCCGACTTCCCGATAGCCCTGAAACTCAACTCCGCCGATTTTTCCAAGGGTGGCTTTAGCCACGACGAAAGTCTGCAAGTCGCGGCCTGGGTGTCGGAAGCCGGCATCGACTTGCTGGAGATTTCCGGAGGCACCTACGAAAAACTGGCACTGATGGGCGACCAGGAAGAAGGCGCCGCCGCCAGCCAAGCGCGGGAGGCCTATTTTTTGGACTACGCCAAAGGCATTCGCGACGTCACCTCAATACCTCTCGCAGTGACCGGCGGCTTCCGCAGCTATAACGCCATGCAAGCCGCACTGGATAGTGGCGCGATGGACGTGGTGGGCATTGCGCGGCCACTGTGCATGGAGCCCGATGTAAAACCCCTGTTGCGTGGCGAAAAACTCGGTTTTCGCGCCTGGGAAAAAGAGCTGCGCATCGGCCCCGGTTGGCTCGGCCCCAACAGCCCCAACCGCACCCTTCGCACCCTGAATTTTGGCCTGGCGACCCAGTGGTACTACCAACAAATCATCAACCTCGCCGAGGGCAAACCGCCAGTCGAAGACACCGGCCTGCTGCGCCGCGCCGCCAAGCACATGATCGGCGAACGCAAATTGGCGAAGCGCCGAGTGGCGCGGAACAGCTAGGGCGATTGCAGCCATCTACTCAGGCTGCACTGCCGACTGCGCATAGGGTTTCAAGGGCGGCTCTTCGGTCACCAGTGATAGGTCGGGGAAGCCCTGACCGCCTTCGCTGGCAAACACATCGATAAAATCGGTAAGCAGGCTTGGCGATAGCGCCGGCTCGGGCAAAAATGGCAGTAAACCACATATCTCGCCGCCGGCCCGCTCTGGACTGGCTGGCCCACCGTTGGCCAGCGCGTCGAGTACCAGCTCGTAGGTCGCACGGTCGGTCAAACCGATCGTCGCATGCTCGACGATGCGTCCCGGGCAAACATCTTGAATCAGGATATTGGCAACCCTGGGGTTGTCCTGCTGCCAATCCAACGCCGCCGTTGGCACTGGTGACACCGGCTGCACCAGCTCGTCAAACTGGGTGTAGATATTGGTGTAATCAATATCACCCGGCGTTTCATCGTCGCTATTCAGCGCCTGCATATAGTTCGACTCTTGTCCGAACTGAAAAAATACTGCCGGCATAGGCAGGCCAAGCGCTGTTAATTGCGCAAATTCCAGGCCGTGGTTAGGCGTTGCCAGAAGAATCATGTCCTCAATCTTGTCGCGCAGGCTCGGCCACCAACGCACTGCCCAGCGCGGCCCCATACCGCCCTGACTATGGCCAACAATGGATACCTTGCGCCCGGAGTCGGCAATTTGATCAATCGCATTCACCACATATTCGGCGGCAA